>NZ_DEPK01000137.1:3703-7195 GCF_002358725.1 Microbacterium sp. UBA3394 | reverse complement strand
GCGTGGGAGTCGCTGTGGGTCTACGACCACTTCCACACCGTGCCGGTGCCGACCGACGAGGCCACCCACGAGGCGTGGACGCTCATGTCGGCCTTCGGTGCGGCCACCGACCGCATCCGTCTCGGCCAGATGTGCACGTGCATGGGCTACCGCAATCCCGCCTACCTGGCGAAGGTCGCCGCCACCGTCGACCACGTGTCGGCCGGACGCACCGAAATGGGGATCGGCGGCGGCTGGTACGAGCACGAATGGACCGCGTACGGCTACGGCTTCCCGCGCATCGGCGAGCGACTCGGGATGCTGCGCGAGGGCGTCGAGATCATGCGGCAGGCCTGGACGACCGGCACGGCCACACTCGCCGGGAAGCACTTCCAGGTCGATGGCGCGATCGTGCGGCCGCTGCCCGTGCAGGACGGCGGCATCCCGATGTGGATCGCCGGCAGCGGCGAGAAGGTCACCCTGCGCATCGCGGCGGAATACGCCTCCTACACGAACTTCGCCGGCAGCCTGGAGGAGTTCGACCACAAGGACGCGGTGCTCCGCGGTCACTGCGACGACATCGGTCGCGACCAGGCGGAGATCGTCCGCAGCTCGAATTTCAACACGATCGTCGGGGAGACCGAGGCGGAGGCGTCCGAGCGGCTCGCCGCCGTCGTCGCCCGCGTGCGGCCGTACATCGGCGCCGAACGTGCCGACGCGCTCGAGCAGGAGTATCTCGCCTCGCCCGGCTTCGGCACGGTCGAGCAGGTGGCCGAGCGCCTCGCCGAGCGCGGGCGGCACGGTCTCGGCTACGCCATCCACTACTTCCCCGAGGCCGCCTACGACACCTCCGGCATGGACCTCTTCGAGCGCCACGTCATCCCCGCCCTCGCCTGACCCGCTCCGCCGCCCGGCTGGGCGTGCAGGCCAGGGCTGTTTTCCGCGCCCGCTGGTGACCGGTGCCGCGGCCGTCGGTGAACAACACAGGAGATCCGCGCGCAACACCCGCAGAGAGCCGCCGACAGTCCGGAATCCGGCTGTTTCTCCTGTCTTGTTCACGGGCCTGCGTCGCGTCGCCGCTCGCGGCACCCCGGGCCGGGATTGTTCCTCTCCCCGGTCGTGACGAGACGCGGGCGCGCTGCGCTCCGCCGGTGAACAACACAGGAGATCCGCACGGTGTGGCCACTATCCGGGCGCCCACGGCCATTTTCCCGTCGTTTCTCCTGTGCTGTTCACCGGAGGTGACCGCGGCCACTTCTCCTCCCCGGCTCGGCAGTTGCCGCGTCGATCCACAGGGTGGTCGCGCCCTGGCCGGACGTCTGCGGCATCCGGGCACGGTTGGCCCATGGCCAGACATGCCGAACCTGCCCCGCTTCTCGCCCGTCGCCGCGATCTGCGCGAGGAAGGCTTCACGGATCGCGACCTCGCGCGAGCCGTGACGGCGGGCACGCTCCTGCACCCGCGACGAAACGCCTATCTTCCGATGGGCGTGCCCGTCGACACGCTGGACGCGGTGAGCATCGGGGGCCTGTTGACGTGCACGTCCGAGCTGCGCCGCGCCGGCGTCTTCGTGATGGAACGCGCCGATCTCGACGTTCATCTTCCGGAGCACGCCTCCCGCGTGCCCGGGATCCCCCGGCCGGTGCGGCGTCACTGGGGGCGGTTGGTCCGCCGCCCACACCCGAGCGCCACCTCCGTCGAACCGCTCGACGCGGTCGCGTGCGCGGTGAGGTGCCAGAGTCCTCGCGCGGCGATCGCCTCGATCGACTCGGCGCTGCAGCGGGGTACGTGCACCGCGACGACCTGCGGGAACTGTTCGGCGCGCTCGCCGGGAGGTCTGCTGCCCCTGGTCGACGGCAGAGCGGAGTCGGGACCGGAGACACTGGTGCGGCTGATCCTTCGGGCCCTCGGCCTGCGGTACGAGGTTCAGGTGTGGATCAGCGGCGTCGGTCGAGTCGACTTCGTTGTCGAAGGGTGGCTCATCATCGAGTGCGACAGCGAGGAGTTCCACTCCGATTGGGAGGCCCAACGCCGCGACCGTCGCCGGGATCAGGCGGCGGCCGCGCGTGGCTTCGCGGTGTATCGGCCGATCGCGGAAGACATCATGTGGCGACCGGAGGAGGTGGTCGCAGCCATCCGCGGACTCGTCTTGGGCGCCGCCGGAGGCGCTCTGTCGAGGCGCGTCGCGTGAACAACACCGGAGATCTGCGGCGGGTCGGCCCTGTGGAGGCCAGGAGCGCGGGATTCGCCCGGAATCTCCTGTGATGTTGACGCGCGCGGCGGCGTTGTCGCCGCCCGGGCGGAGTCACACGCGCCGAGTCACAGGAGACCGGTCAACACGCGACGGGTCACACGAGCGGGGCGACGGAGCGGTAGCCGTCGGGGATCACCTCGGGCAGCGCCCCTGACCCGCCGAAGACACGGGTGGTGCCGGGCGCCTCCGACCATGGCCGCCATCCCGGGTCTCCCGCGCGGGCGAAGGCTGCGGCGCTGCCGTGCACCGCGGCAGCGAGGGCCCGAGGCGGAGCCTCGCCGGCGATCGCGGCGACCCGCTCCGCGGAGAGCACGTCGAACCAGAAGGGCACGTCGAGACAGTGCAGCGCCCAGCCCTTCGTCGGCGATACCCATGAGAAGCGGTAGGCCCACGTCGGGGCGGGCGCGCCCTCCCGGGCCTGCGCGACGCCGGCCACGAGCGACCGGAAGACGACATCGCCGAGGTATCGGCCGAGGACAGCGGCCGTGCCTCGGCGGCGCTGCTCGGCGTTCGCCGCGAGGTAGTCGCGGCGTCGTCCCCGCTCGACGCCGAGCAATCCCAGGGCGATCCCCGCGGGCACTATGCGAAGGGGCCGCCGCGCCCGGTCGGTGACGAAGGTCATCTCGTCATCGACCGCGCCGATCACCAGCGGGATGTCGTCTCCCGCGCCGTTGCGGATCGCATCCACCGTGGGACGTTCGACGAGCTCGCCATCGACGGTGGGTCCCCACGACAGCGCGTCGTCGATGAGGGCTCGGAGCGCCTCGAGTCTCGAGCCGGACTCCGGTCTCGCTGCCCGACGCTCGAGGTCGGGGAGCTCTTCGCGCGGCACCGCACCGAATCCCTCCCGCGTGGCGGGTACGCCGGCGAGGTGTGCGATCCTCGCCGACAGTGTGCGGGCCGTCTCGGGCGAGACGTCGGCGAGGGCGGGCGACATCGCCCACGCCGCGCGGAAAAGTCCTCGTGCGGCGGGGAGGGCGAGCAGGGTCAGCACGGCTCCGCCGCCGGCCGACTGGCCCGCGAGCATCACGCGGTCGGGGTCGCCGCCGAACGCGGAGATGTTCTCCCGCACCCACTCCAGTACGGCGACCCAGTCCCGCACCCCGCGATTAGCCGGGGCGCCCGGAACATGCCCGAACCCGTCGAACCCGAGCCGGTACGACAGGGTCACCGTGACGACACCGTCGCGCGCGAAGGCCGCGCCGTCGTACCAGGCGCTCGCGGGCGACCCCGAGACGTAGCCGCCGCCGTGGATGTAG
>NZ_DEPK01000137.1:0-3313 GCF_002358725.1 Microbacterium sp. UBA3394 | reverse complement strand
TCTCCCGCGATCGCCGGTTCCGGGATGAGCGTCTCGCCGCCGTCGATCCGCTGCGGGGTCGCGCCGAATCCGGTCGCGTCGCGCTCGCCGTCCCAGGGCGTGCGCGGCACGGGCGCGGCGAACCGCAGGTCGCCCACCGGCGGCTCGGCGTACGGGATGCCGAGGAAGGCCGCCGAACGGATGCCGTCGACGTCGCGCCATCGGCCGCGCACGCGGCCGGCGGAAGTGTCGGCGACCGGACCGGCGCTCACGTCGCATCCTCCCCGGGCGGCACGAGGATGTCGAGGAGCGCGCCGGTCGCGGCGGCCATGTCGAGGTCGGGCTCGAGCATCCACTGCAGCTGCAGTCCGTCGGCCACCGCCTGCAGCAGGCGCCCGGCGGTCTCCGGATCGACGCGCGGGTCGAGGCGATCCTCGATGGCCTCGGCGAGGGTCTCTCGCAGGCGCCTGTTCCGCTCGATGAAGTACTCGTGCGCCGGATGCTCCGCGTCCGCGGCGTCGACGGACAGCGCGGCGAACAGGTGCACCAGTCCCGGCACGCGCTGGTTGTGGCGGATGACGCCGACCCAGCCCTCGCGCATGGCGTCGACGTCCGTCCGGTCGCCGGTCGCGGCGCCGAGCGCGGCGTCGTCGAGCTCGTCGCGCTTGCGGAGGATCTCGGTGAACAGCTGCTCCTTCGTGCCGAAGTAGTGCAGGAGCCCGGCCTGGCTGAGACCGACGGCCTCGGCGAGGTCTTTGACGGATGTGCGACGGAACCCCTCGCGCGCGATCACGTCGAGGGCTCGCTCGAGGATCTCCTCTCGCTTCGCCACGCCCTTCGCGTAGGAACCTCTTCGTGCCATGGGAGAAGTAAACCGAACAATGCTTGATTTCTCAAAACCGAATGACGTAAGGTTTTGCTTGTCCTCATCGCCGAGCCATCGAGAAAGGCCTCCCATGACCGACCCGAACCCGCCGCGCGTCGCGGATCTCTCCCTCGAGGAGAAGGCCGCTCTCACCAGCGGCGCCGACTTCTGGACCACGACGGCCGTCGACCACGCCGGCATCCCGTCGATCATGATGACCGACGGCCCGCACGGCCTCCGCAAGCAGGCCGGCGCCAGCGACCACCTCGGCATCGCCGACAGCGTGCCGGCCACGTGCTTCCCGCCCGCCGTCGGGCTCGGCTCCTCGTGGGACGTCGAACTGGCTGAACGCGTCGGCGAGGCGCTCGGTGTCGAGTCGGCGATCGAAGACGTCGCCGTCATCCTCGGGCCCGGCATCAACATCAAGCGCTCGCCGCTGTGCGGGCGCAACTTCGAGTACGTCTCCGAAGACCCGATCGTCTCGGGCGAGATCGGCGCGGGACTCGTGCGCGGCATCCAGTCCCAGGGTGTCGGCTCGTCGCTGAAGCACTTCGCGGCGAACAACCAGGAGTGGGACCGTATGCGATCCAGCTCCGACATCGACCCGCGTCCGCTGCGTGAGATCTACCTGCGCGGGTTCCAGCGCGTCGTCCAGGACACCCAGCCCTGGACCGTCATGTGCTCGTACAACCGCATCAACGGGGTGTGGGCCAGCGAGGATCCGTGGCTGCTGACGGATGTGCTGCGCGGCGAATGGGGCTATGAGGGCCTCGTCGTGTCGGACTGGGGCGCCGTCAACGACCGCGTGAAGGGCCTGCCGGCCGGGCTCGATCTGGAGATGCCCTCCAGCGGCGGCCGCACCGACCGCCAGATCGTCGAGGCCGTGCGCGCCGGCGAGCTCGACGAGTCGGCCGTCGACCTGGCCGCCGGCCGGGTCGTCGATCTGGTCCGCAAGGCGCAGCAGCGCCCCGCCGTCGACGGGCCGCTCGACGTCGACGCCCACCACGCCCTCGCCCGCGAGGCCGCCGGACGCTCGATCGTCCTGCTGAAGAACGACGGCGGCGTCCTGCCCATCGCCCCCTCGGCTCGGGTGGCGGTCATCGGCGCGTTCGCCGAGACCCCCCGCTATCAGGGCGCCGGGTCGAGCAACATCAACCCGACGCGCCTCGACAGCGCCCTGGACGGCATCCGCGATCACGCCGAGGGCGATGTCGCCTACGCCGCGGGCTTCACCTTCGACGGTTCGGGCGATGCGGATGCCCTGCGCGCCGAAGCGGTCGAGGCCGCGCGGGGCGCCGAGGTGGCGCTCGTCTTCCTCGGCCTGCCCGCCGCCGACGAGTCCGAGGGCTTCGACCGCGAGCACATCGACCTCCCCGCGGCCCAGCTGGCGCTGCTCGACGAGGTCGTCGCCGCGAACGCGAACACGGTCGTCGTGCTCTCCAACGGCGGCGTCGTGGCGCTGCCCTTCGCCGACACCGTGCCGGCGATCGTCGAGGGATGGCTGCTCGGCCAGGCGGGCGGCTCGGCGACCGCCGATGTGCTCTACGGTGCCGTGAACCCCTCGGGCAAGCTCACCGAGACGATCCCGATGCGTCTCGAGGACAACTCCGCCTACGGCACGTTCCCCGGCGAGTTCGGCCACGTGCGCTACGGCGAAGGAATCCTCGTCGGCTATCGCTGGTACGACGCGAAGAAGCTCGAGGTTGCCTACCCGTTCGGCCACGGTCTGTCGTACACGACGTTCTCCTACGGGGAGGCGACCGCATCCGTGACCGCGTCGGGAGACATCCGCGTCAGCGTGCCCGTCACCAACACGGGCGACCGCGACGGCCGAGAGGTCGTGCAGGTCTACACCTCGCTTCCCGGATCGATCGTGCAGCGCGCGCCGCGTGAGCTGAAGGCCTTCGCCTCGGTCGCCGTCGCCGCCGGTGAGACGGTCACCGCCGAGCTGACGGTGCGCCGTGCCGACCTCGCCTACTGGGACATCCGCGTCGACGAGTGGATCGTCGAGTCGGGGGAGTACACGCTCGAGGTCGCCGCGTCGAGCCGCGACATCCGCGCCACGACCGGGGTCGCCGTCACCGGCGACGAGCTCGTGCTGCCGCTGTCGATGAACTCGTCCATCGGCGAGGTCCTGACGCATCCGGTCGCCGGTCCCGTCGTGCAGCAGGCGCTCGCCGGCCTCATGGGCGACGGTGCCGGGATCATGGCCAGCGACGAGGGCATGCAGAAGATGATGGCGTCCTTCCCCATCGGCCGACTCGCCGGCTTCCCGGGACTGCCGGTGACGTACGAGCAGATCGAGGAGCTGATCGGCTCCGCGGGCTGACCCGCTCAGGACGCCGAGTGCACGCCGCGACCGTGCGCTCGGCGTTCTGCTCGCGTGCCGGGTCAGAGACGGGATGCGGCGATGCCGACGACGTACACGGCGCACGCCATGCCGACGGTCACCAGGGCTCCGAGCATGAG
>NZ_DEPK01000179.1:0-4904 GCF_002358725.1 Microbacterium sp. UBA3394 | reverse complement strand
CCGCGTAACGTCGGCCGCGTGAAACCCGTGCGCACCGCGATCCGGGCTCGGCGAGCCTTCGTCGACGGATCCTTCCAGCCCGCGACCGTCGTGCTCGACGGCGGCTGCATCGTCGACATCCTGGGGGCACGCGAGCGGGTCGACACCGAGTGGCGCGTGCTCGTGCCCGACGATGCCGTGCTGCTGCCGGGCCTGGTGGACTCGCACGTGCACGTGAACGAGCCGGGACGCACCGAGTGGGAGGGATTCCGCTCGGCCACCCTCGCGGCCGCCGCGGGCGGCATCACGACGATCGTCGACATGCCGCTGAATTCCGTTCCGCCCACGACCACGCCCGAGGCGCTGGAGATCAAGCGCGAAGCGGCCGCCGCATCCGCTTTCATCGATGTGGGCTTCTGGGGCGGAGCGGTTCCCGAGAACCTGGGCCGCCTCGCGCCGCTGCACGACGCCGGCGTCTACGGGTTCAAGTGCTTCCTCGCACCCTCCGGAGTCGACGAGTTCGGGCACCTCAGCACCACGCAGATGGAAGCGGCGATGACCGAGATCGCCGCGATCGGATCGCGGCTGATCGTCCACGCCGAGGATCCGACGTTCCTCGGTCCCGACGGGCCGCTCGGGCGCGACTACGACGGCTTCCTGCGCTCGCGCCCACCGGCGAGCGAGGAAGCGGCGATCACGAGCGTGATCGACGCGATGCGACGCACCGGGGCCCGCGCCCACATCCTGCACCTGAGCGACGCGCACGCGCTGCCGGTCATCCGTCAGGCGAAGGCGGAGGGCCTTCCGCTCACGGTCGAGACGTGTCCGCACTACCTCACGCTGATCGCCGAAGAGATCGCCGACGGCGCCGGCGAGTTCAAGTGCTGCCCGCCCATCCGCGAGGCGGCGAATCGCGACCTGCTGTGGGAGGGAGTGCTCGACGGCACCATCGACGGCATCGTCAGCGACCACTCGCCGTCGACGGTCGAGCGCAAGCGCGACGGGGACGGCGACTTCGGGCTCGCGTGGGGCGGGATCGCCGGCCTGCAGGTCGGGATGTCCGCGGTGTGGACCGAGGCGCGCCAGCGCGGCATCGCGCTGGAGACGATCGTGCCGCTGTTCACCACCGGCCCGGCCGCGATCGCGGGCGTCGATGCCGGACGCATCGAGGTCGGTGCGGTCGCCAACCTCACCGTCTTCGGGGTCGACGATCCGCTCCACGTCGACGCGAGGCGGCTGCTGCATCGCAATCCGATCTCGGCATATGACGGGCGCGACCTCACCGGCCGCACCCGCCGCACGTGGCTGCACGGGCGATCGGTGTTCGACGTGACCGAGGGCGGAGCGGGCGAGGCGCCCCAGTGGCGGGGCAACCCGTGCGGCCGCCTGCTCTCGCGCGCCGGTGACGGAGCCTGACGTCATGCGTTTGGATGAGGGCATGATCGCGTCGTTCGAGATCCTGCAGCCGGGGCGGGGCGAGATCCCCGGCGACCACTACCTGCCCGCGCGACTGGACACGGTGTCATGGGGGCGGCTTCCCTGTGAGACGGATGCGGCCGTGCTGCGCATCGCTCCCGGCGAGACCGTCACGATCGACACCGTGAGCCACGAGGGCATCCTCGAGGATCAGGGCAAAGACCCGCACGTCTTCTTCGCCCGCCACGGCGTCTCGGCCGACGCCGTGCTCGAGGACGCGGCGGCCATCGCCGCCGACGGGATGCGGGACCCCGAGCGCGACGGCCCGCACGTGGTGACCGGCCCCATCCATGTGGAGGGTGCCGCCGTCGGCGACCTGCTCGCGATCACCGTCGAGCGCCTGGACCCGCGCGTTCCCTACGGCGTCATCTCGAACCGCCACGGCAAGGGCGCACTGGTGGGCGAGTTGCCGCGCGGTGAGTCCAACGTGAGTGTGTTCACGCCGGTCCACGAGCGGGCCGGCCGGCTGTTCGGGGCGCTGCCGCTGCACGACACCCTCGGCGGCACCGCCGACGTCGAGCGCGAGGTGGAGTTCCCGCTGGCGCCGTTCCTCGGCACGATGGGTGTCGCGGTCGCCGGCGACCGGCATCCGCACTCGGTGCCGCCGGGGAGCCATGGCGGCAACATCGACATCAAGCTCCTCACCGTGGGCGCCACGCTGTACCTGCCCGTCCAGGTCGCGGGAGCGCTGGCCTACGTCGGCGATCCGCACTTCGCGCAGGGCGACGGCGAGGTCGCGCTGACGGCGCTGGAGGCTTCGCTGCGGGCGACGCTGAGGTTCGACGTCGTGCCGGCGTTGGAGGCCCGGGAGCGCTTCGGCGAGCTCGCCGGTCCGCTGGTCAAGACCCACGAGTATCTCGTCCCCACCGGCATGCACGAAGACCTCGGCGAAGCCATGCGGCGATGCGTGCGCGCCTCGCTGTCGCTGCTCCATGCCCGATACGGCATGGATGAGCATCTCGCCTACGCCTATCTCTCGGCGGCGGTCGACTTCGACATCTCCCAGGTGGTCGACATCGTCTGCGGCGTGCATGCGCGCATCCGCGAAGCCGACTTCGACGGCCCGGCTGCGATGGCGGCTGCCCACGCGACCACGACCGGATTCGATGCCGTCGGCGGCGCGTTCGACGGCTCGGTCTGGCGTACCGTGGGCGACCCGCTCTACCAGGGCGCGTGGGATGGCCCGCTCTCCGGTCTCACGGTGGCCGTCAAAGACGTCTTCGCGATCAAGGGCTACCGCGTCGGAGCCGGGAACCCGACGTTCCTCGACGGCGCCCGGCCCGAGACCCGCACGGCGCCGGCGGTCGGCGACCTGCTGCGCGGGGGCGCGTCGCTCCGAGGGATCGCGCGCACCGACGAGTTCGCGTACTCGATCGCCGGCGACAACGTGCACTACGGAACCCCGCCGAACCCCGCCGCGCCGTGGGCGCTGCCCGGCGGCTCGTCGAGCGGTCCCGCCACGGCCGTCTCGCTCGGTCACGCCGACGTCGGCCTCGCGACCGACACCGCCGGGTCGGTGCGCGTCCCCGCCTCGTATCAGGGACTGTGGGGACTGCGAACGACGCACGACTTCGTGCCGCGCCAGGGGATGCTGCCGCTCGCGCAGTCCTTCGACACCGTGGCGTGGCTCACCCGCGATGGCGACACGCTGCGCCGCGTCGCGGACTGGTGCCTCAGCTACGACGGATCGGAGTCGACCGAGAGCGTCTACGGCCCGTCGGCCGAAGACCTGCCGTGGCGCTTCCTCGTGCCGCGGGAGGCGCTGGCCGTGGTCGAACCCGAGACGCGCGCGGTGTTCGAGCGGATGCTCACCCTCCTCGCGGCCGCCGACGAACCACCCGAGGTCGACAGCGTGTCGATCGGCGACCTCGACGACTACGCCGTGCCGTTCCGCACCGTGCAGGGTGCGGAGGCCTGGCGCAACAACGGCGACTGGCTGCGCGAGCACCCGGGCGCCGTCGGACCCGCCGTCGCCGAGCGCTTCCGCGCCGCATCCCAGGTGACGTCGGCCGAGGAGCGCGAGGCGCGCGAGAAGGTCACGGCGATCGCCCGGGGCCTGGCGAGCATCGTCGCGGGCGGGGTTCTCCTCCTGCCGACCGCGCCCGGTCCGGCGCCGTCGCGCACCGCCGAGCCGGCCGACGTCGACGCGACCCGCTTGGCGAGCCTGCGCATGACCACCCCCGCCGCCGTGGCGGGGCTGCCCTCGATCTCCGTGCCGCTGCTGACGGTGGCCACACCCGACGGTCCCGCACCGGTGGGTGTGTGCCTGGTCGCGCCCGCCGGCACCGACCTCGCCCTCGTACGGCTGGCGCAGCGCCTGGCCGCCACGGTCACCCGCACGGTGTGACCGGCATCCCGACCACCTCATCCGGACCCCGAACGACATCGATCAGAGACACCATGAGCATCCCCGCACCCATCGACCCGCCCGCCCGACTCCTGATGGGTCCCGGGCCCATCTCGGCGTACCCGAGTGTGCTGCGCGCGATGTCGGCGCCGCTGGTCGGGCAGTACGACCCCTTCATGACCTCGACGATGACCGAGACGCAGGCGCTCTACCGCGACGTCTTCGCCACGACCAACGACGCCACCGTGCTCGTCGACGGCACTTCGCGCGCCGGCATCGAAGCGGCGATCACGTCGCTTGTTCGGCCGGGGGAGAAGGTGCTCGTGCCGGTCTTCGGTCGCTTCGGGCACCTGCTGGCCGAGATCGCCGAGCGCGCGATGGCCGAGGTGCACACCATCGAGGTCGAGTGGGGTCAGGTGTTCACCCCATCCGCGATCGAAGAGGCGGTGCTGCGGGTGAAGCCCACACTGCTCGCGCTCGTGCAGGGGGACACCTCCACCACCATGTGTCAGCCGCTCGATGAGATCGGCGAGATCTGCCGGCGGCACGGAGTGCTGTTCTACACCGATGCGACCGCGTCGCTCGGCGGCAACGACTTCGAAGCGGATGCGTGGGGTCTGGATGCCGCGACCGCGGGCCTGCAGAAGTGCCTGGGAGGGCCCTCGGGTTCGGCGCCGCTGACGCTGAGCGACCGGGCCGTCGAGGTCGTGCGCTCCCGCAAGCGGATCGAAGCCGGCATCCGCGAGGAGGGCGACGCGAGCGCGGACGACTTCGTGCGGTCGAACTACTTCGATCTCGGCATGATCCTCGACTACTGGGGCCCGCGGCGGCTGAACCACCACACCGAGGCGACCTCCATGCTCTACGGCGCCCGAGAGTGCGCGCGGGTGCTCCTGCTCGAGGGGCGGGATGCCGTCATCGCACGCCACCGCCGCATCGGCGACGCGATGCTCGCCGGGGTTCGGGGGCTCGGCCTGACCGTGTTCGGCGACGTCGCCCACAAGATGACGAATGTCGTGGCCGCGGAGATCCCGGAGGGTGTGGCCGGCGACGCCGCGCGACAGGCGATGCTGGAGGACTTCGGCATCGAGATCGGAACGTC
>NZ_DEPK01000067.1:0-36302 GCF_002358725.1 Microbacterium sp. UBA3394 | reverse complement strand
GAAGTGGGTCAGTGAAGACGCCGCAACCCTCAGCTACTACCCGGTCGCGATGCTCACCGCCAAGTCCAACGGCACCAAGTACTCCATCCGTGCCGCGAGCGCCGCCGCGTGCATGGCGCATTATTCGCCCGACGACTTCTTCAAGTTCAACGACACGCTTCTGCGCCAGCAGCCCGAGCTCGACACCGAGGGCTATACCGACATCGAGCTCGCCGACCTCGCTCAGGCCTCCGGCGCGGACGAGCCGCAGACGGTGCGCGACTGCATCGTCGAGGAGAAGTTCGCCGCGTGGGTCAAGTCCGCCACCGACCGCGCACTCGACGGCATCCCCGACACCGACGATGTCTCGCTCACCGGCACGCCCATGGTGCTCGTGAACGGAACGCCGTACGTCGGCGCGCTCGACGACGCCATGGAGTTCGCGCAGTTCGTGCTGACGGTCTCCAGCGACGCCTACTACGAGGCAACCCCGGCTCCCACCCCGAGCCCCACATCGTGAGGCGCGCGTCGGCTGGGTAGACTGGACCCCTTGCCGACTTGGCGCAATTGGTAGCGCACCCGACTTGTAATCGGGCGGTTACGGGTTCGAGTCCCGTAGTCGGCTCCATTGGTGCCCTTGGTGTCGACCCCGACGTTGTCATCGGGCGGTTACGGGTTCGAGTCCCGTCCTCGGCTCCATCTCGAGGCGGGCAGGATGGGGGGATGACCGCCCATCGGATGCTCGCGATGGCGGGTGCCGTGGCGATCGGTGTTCTGACCGCGGTGCAGGCTCGCGTCAACGGCTCTCTCGGAGCGGCGCTGACGGACGGCTTCGTCGCCGCGGCGGTGTCCTTCGGCTCCGGCCTCCTGATCCTCGTCGCCCTCAGCGCCGCCCTGCCCGCCGGGCGCCGGGGTGTCGCGACGCTGGTGCACGGACTGCGCCTGCGCACGCTGCCGGTGTGGATGCTCGCCGGCGGTCTCGCCGGAGCGTTCAGCGTCGCCACGCAGAGCCTGACCGTGGCCGTCATCGGCGTCTCGCTGTTCACCGTGGGCATGGTCGCGGGGCAGGCGGTGAGCGCACTCGTGCTCGACCGGATCGGGTACGGACCGGCCGGCGTCGTCGCCGTGACCGTGTCCCGCGTCGTCGGAGCGGCCATCGCCGTCGCTGCAGTGCTGCTGTCGGTGGCGGGTTCGCCGGTGAACAGCGTGCCGTGGTGGATGCTGCTGCTGCCGTTCCTCGTGGGAGCCGGCATCGCATGGCAGCAGGCGACGAACGGACGCCTGCGGCAACGCGTCGGCTCTGCGCTCACGGCCACGGCGGTGAACTTCGCCGGCGGCACCGTCGTCTTGCTCGTCGCGGCAGCCGTGCACGTCGCCATCGTCGGAGCGCCCGCGGCTTTCCCCGTGGAGCCGTGGCTCTACATCGGCGGCGCGTGCGGCGTCGCATACATCTTCATCGGCGCCGCCGTCGTGCCCTACACCGGGGTGCTGCTCATGGGGCTCGGCGCCGTCGTCGGTCAGCTCCTGACGTCGGTCATGCTCGATGCACTGTGGCCGACGGCGGCGAGTCCCGGATTGCTCACCGGCCTCGCCGTGTCGGCGGTCGCGCTGCTGGGCGCGGCGATCGCCGTGTTTCCTCGCCGCCGGCGCTGAGAATCAGCGCGACCGCTTCTTGCCGGGCATGGATGAGACGAAGGTCGTCGGGTCGATCTCCTTGCCGCGCAGCGGCCTCGACCGCGTCGGCTTGCCGCCGACGTAGAGCCAGCCGAGGAGCTCCTCGTTCTTCGCCAGTCCGTGTGCCTTCGCGACCGCCTTGCTCCGCGTCGCGCCACCGGTGCGCCAGAACACGCCCCAGCCGGCGTCGTCGAGGGCGAGGCTCAGCATGTGGGCGACACCCGAGGCGACGGCCTCCTGCTCCCAGTGCGGCACCTTGCTCTTGCGGAAGCGCACGACGACCGCGAGCACGAGCGGTGCGCGCAGGGGCTTGGTCGAAACGCCCTTGCGTCCCTCTGCCTTGTTGAGGGCGCGGCCGAGACGTTCGCGCGCGGACCCGCGGATCTCGATGATCCGCCACGGCTTCAGCGACGAGTGGTCGGCAACGCGTCCGGCAGCGGCCACGAGATCGAGCAGATCCTCGTGGCTGGGAGCCGCGTCGGTGACCTTCGACAGCGAGCGCCGGCGGCGCATCGCCTCGACGACGCTGGTCACGCGTCGTTCTCGGGCGTGAAGTTCATCGAGAGCGAGTTCATGCAGTAGCGGTCGCCGGTCGGGGTGCCGAAGCCGTCCGGGAACACGTGACCGAGGTGCGAGCCGCAGGATGCACAGCGCACCTCGGTGCGCTCCATGCCGTGGCTGTTGTCCTCGAGCAGCTGCACCGCGTCGGGGCGGATCGACTCGTAGAAGCTCGGCCAGCCGCAGTGGGAGTCGAACTTGGTGCCGCTCTTGAACAGCTCGGCGCCGCACGCGGCACACGTGTAGAGGCCGGCGCGCTCCTCGTCGAGGAGTTCACCGGTCCAGGGACGCTCGGTGCCGGCCTCGCGCAGCACCTGGTACTGCTCGGGGGTGAGCTCTTCGCGCCACTGCGCGTCGGTCTTGTCGACGGAATAGTCCATGGAGATCTCCTTCCCCTCCATTCAACCGCAGCGCGCCGCCCCGGGCGTCGAGTGTGACGATGATGACGCCGACAGCGGACAATGGGCGCATGGATGCCGTGGCCGAGGTCGCCGATCGCTATCGGCGGTTCGCGGCGGCTGAGGCTCCGTCACGATCCTCTCTCTATGCGGAGTGGGCCGCGGGTGTTGCCGACGACGTCGCTGTGTGCCACGTGCTCGCGCGCATCCCGGCCTCTCGCCGGCAGCCACCGCTCGTCTTCGCGGTGACGCGGATGCTGGGCGCGCCCGAGCAGGCGTTCTCGCGTTGGCGCGACTGGCTCCTGGAGCACGCCGACGCCGTCGTCGCCGAGACCTCGCGGCGCTCCCTGCAGACCAACGAGCCCCTCCGGTGCGCCGCCCTGCTGCCGGCGCTCGCGACGATCCCCGGCCCGATCGGCTTCGTCGAGGTGGGTGCGAGCGCCGGTCTCTGTCTGCAGCCCGACCGCTACTCGTACCGCTACCGCCGGCCGGATCGCCTCGACGTGCGACTGGATCCGCCATCAGGCACGTCGCCGGTCGTCCTCGACGCGAACATCACGGGCGACGCTCCGCTGCGCCTGCCCGAGATCCGCTGGCGGATGGGCGCCGACCTCACGCCGATGTCGGCGGGCGATCCCGATGACCGTGCCTTCCTCCTGGCCCTGGTGTGGCCGGGGGAGCGGGGTCGAGGGAAGCGGATCGAGGCCGCGCTCGATCTCGCCCGTCGCGAGCCGATCGAGGTGGCACCCGGCGACGCGAGCGATCCCGACCTCGTCCCTCGGCTCCTCGCGGGGATGCCCGACGGGCTCACCCCGGTCGTGTCGACCCTGGGGCTCCTGCCCCACCTGCCTCGGGCGGCGCGGGAGCGGCTCATCGATGCCATCGCCGGCACCGGGGCCATCTGGGTGTCACTGGACCCGCCGCAGGCGCACGACCGGTGGACAGCGCCCGTCGACCCAGGTGCGGACCGGTTCGTGCTGCACCGCGACGGCGCGCCGCTGGCCTACGCGGATCCGCTCGGCGCATCCCTGGAGTGGCTCACGGGATGACGGTGCCGGCACGGTTACCGTGGACGGCGTGCCCCTCTCCGACCGCGACCGTGCGCTCCTCGATTTCGAGGGGCAGTGGCATCGCCACGTCGGAGCCAAGGAGGAGGCGATCCGCGCGGAGCTCGGGCTCGCCCCGGCTCGCTACTATCAGCTGCTCGACCGGCTGATCGACACAGTCGAGGCGCAGCGTCATGACCCGATGCTGGTGAAGCGCCTGCGGCGGCGCCGCGACGAGTCCGAATCCGGGCACGCGACCCGGTCGATGCCGGGCTGAGCAGCCCGCGGGGCAGATTCCCGGGTTCACCGACGGGTGCCGGTAGCATCGTGGGGTGCCGAAATCGACCTACCCGCGGGATCGCTTCGACAACCTCCCCGCGGACAGCGGGCGCGTCGGCGCCCACCGGGCCGAGAACCCGCACATGCGCGGGTGGGTCGTCTTCCTGTGGGCCGCGGTCGCCACTCTCGTGCTCATCGTCGCGGGCATCTTCGCGACGCTGGTCCTCAGCGGACGCGTCTCCCTCGCTCCCGACGTCGCTCCCGAGCCGACGCCCACGGCGACCATCGAGCCGGTGATCGACACCGCGTACGACGTGCTCGTGCTCAACGCCACCCCCGAGGCGGGCCTGGCCACGCAGGTCAAGGATGTGCTCGTCGAGGCCGGGTGGTCCGCCGATCAGGTCAACGCGAGCGAGGCGGGAACCTCCGACTTCGCCGAGACGACCGTGTACTACGCCTTCCCCGGCGACGAAGCCGCCGCCGCGGGCGTCGCAGAGCTGCTGGGCGGGGCACGCATCGAGCAGAGCGACTTCTACCAGCCGACCGACGACGCCGCCACCGAAGACGTCGACGAGAGCGAATCGGCTCAGCTGACCGTGGTCATCGGCCTCGACCACACCGACAGTGCGTCGGAAGAGACGCCCGTTCCCTGACGCGAACCCCCTCGGGACCAGCGGTTGTTTCACGCCGGTAAATACTTCTATGCGCCCCTGTCAACAGTTGCTGTGATGGCGGTTCGGTGAATTCGCGTCTGCCTACGATGAGCCTGTCCCACCGCACTACAGGAGATTCGCATGGCTCAGGGCACCGTCAAGTGGTTCAACGCCGAGAAGGGTTTCGGCTTCATCACCGTGACCGACGGGCAGGACGTCTTCGTCCACTACTCCAACATCGAGATGAGCGGCTTCCGCGTGCTCGAAGAAGGACAGGCGGTCGAGTTCACCGTCGGGTCGGGCCAGAAGGGCCCGCAGGCGGAGTCCGTTCGCGTCGTCGCCTGACGCGCCGTCACGTCGCGCGCCGAGCGCGTGAGGAAGGGCGGGATGCTGCGGCATCCCGCCCTTCGTCGTCAACACGGACGGTGGCTTGCACTCCCCGGGGGCGAGTGCCAGAATGTATTAGCACTCGTCTCATACGAGTGCTAATGACCGAAGGCCAACGTCCGGGAGGGACGACACACACATGGCAAAGATGATCGCTTTCGATGAAGAGGCCCGTCGCGGCCTCGAGCGCGGCCTCAACACGCTGGCCGACGCCGTCAAGGTGACCCTGGGCCCGCGTGGGCGCAACGTCGTGCTGGAGAAGAAGTGGGGCGCCCCCACCATCACCAACGACGGCGTCTCGATCGCCAAGGAGATCGAACTCGACGACCCGTACGAGAAGATCGGCGCGGAGCTCGTCAAGGAGGTCGCCAAGAAGACCGACGACGTCGCGGGCGACGGCACCACGACCGCCACCGTTCTCGCTCAGGCACTCGTCCGCGAGGGTCTGCGCAACGTCGCAGCCGGCGCCGACCCGATCTCGCTCAAGCGCGGCATCGAGAAGGCCGTCAAGATGATCACCGACCAGCTGCTGGCCGACGCCAAGGAGGTCGAGTCGAAGGAGCAGATCGCCGCGACCGCGTCGATCTCCGCCGCTGACCCCGAGATCGGCGAGCTCATCGCCGAGGCGATCGACAAGGTCGGCAAGGAAGGCGTCGTGACCGTCGAGGAGTCGCAGACCTTCGGCACCGAGCTCGAGCTCACCGAGGGCATGCGCTTCGACAAGGGGTACATCAACCCCTACTTCGTCACCGACCCCGAGCGCCAGGAAGTCGTCTTCGAGGACCCCTACATCCTCATCGCGAACCAGAAGATCTCGAACATCAAGGACCTTCTGCCGATCGTCGACAAGGTGATCCAGGACGGCAAGGAGCTCCTCATCATCGCCGAGGACGTCGAGGGTGAAGCCCTCGCGACCCTGGTGCTGAACAAGATCCGCGGCATCTTCAAGTCGGCTGCCGTCAAGGCTCCCGGTTTCGGCGACCGTCGCAAGGCTCAGCTGCAGGACATCGCGATCCTCACCGGCGGCCAGGTCATCACCGAAGAGGTGGGCCTCAAGCTCGAGAACACCACGCTGGACCTCCTCGGCCGTGCTCGCAAGGTGATCATCACCAAGGACGAGACCACGATTGTCGAGGGCGCCGGCGAGGCGGACCAGATCGAGGGTCGCGTGACCCAGATCCGTCGCGAGATCGACAACACCGACAGCGACTACGACCGCGAGAAGCTCCAGGAGCGTCTCGCCAAGCTCGCCGGCGGCGTGGCCGTCATCAAGGCGGGTGCGGCGACCGAGGTCGAGCTCAAGGAGCGCAAGCACCGCATCGAGGACGCCGTCCGCAACGCGAAGGCCGCCGTCGAGGAGGGTGTCGTCGCCGGTGGTGGCGTGGCCCTCATCCAGGCCGGCAAGGGCGCGTTCGCGAACGTCGAGCTCACCGGTGACGAGGCGACCGGCGCCAACATCGTGAAGGTCGCGATCGAGGCTCCGCTGAAGCAGATCGCTCTGAACGCCGGCATGGAGCCGGGCGTCGTGGCGAACAAGGTCGCCGAGCTGCCCCTCGGTCACGGTCTGAACGCCGCGACCGGCGAGTACGCCGACCTGTTCGAGCAGGGCATCATCGACCCGGCGAAGGTCACCCGTTCGGCGCTGCAGAACGCCGCGTCGATCGCGGGCCTGTTCCTCACCACCGAGGCCGTCGTCGCCGACAAGCCCGAGAAGGCTGCGGCCGCTCCGGCAGACCCCACCGGTGGCATGGACTTCTGATCCCACCGGTCGAGGTCGAGAAGATTCGACAGCACGAAGCGCCCCTCCTCGCGGAGGGGCGCTTCGTCGTCTTCTACCGGAACAGGCCGGCGGTCGTCTGCTCGGCGTCGGCGTACTGACGGCCGGCCTGCTCGAGCGCGGCGCTGATGGTCGCGAGCGATTCCTCGACCTGCCGTTGCGTGCCGCGCCACTGCTCGACGACGCCCTGGAAGGCCATCGCCGCCGGTCCGGTCCACGAGGACTGCAGCTGGGTGAGCTGCGCGAGCATCGCGTGCACCTCGCCCTGCAGTCGGTCGACCGTGCCGCGGACGGCGGTCGTGGTGCTGAGGACGGCGTCGCTGTCGACGGAGAGCGACAGATTCTCGTCACCCCCACACCGATAGGATCCCGCCATGGAAATCTTCCTGATCTACGTCCTCGTGCCGCTGCTGCTCCTCGCCGTCGGCCTCGCGGTCGCGTACTTCATCATCAAGGCCGCCGTCATCAACGGTCAGCGGCACGCGCGCCGCGAAGCGTACGTGGAGGACTTCCTCCCCGAGAAGGCGACCTGGCTCTCGCCCCGCCAGCGCGAGGAACTCAAGGAGCACGCCGCGCGCCTCGGCGGCGTCTAAGCCGCCCGCTCCCGCACACGCCGCGCGGTGAACGGATCATGCGCGATCCCATCCCGCGACCGCGCGGCCCGCTCGAGCAGCTGATAGAACCTCGCTGGCGTCACGCGCAGCTCCGCCCGGATCGCGGTCTCCTTCGCTCCCGTGTGACGCGGATGCGCTGCTTCAAAGTCGAGAAGTCGCGCCGGGCTGTGCATAACTACCAGTGTCCAGCCGGCCACCGACATACACTCCCCGCATGGACCCGCTCGATCTCCCGACCGTCGCCTGCCCGGTGTGCGGGACGGTCCTCGAGGATCCCACCTACTGCCGCGCCTGTCGGATGCCCGTGATTCCATCCCTCAGGTGACCAAAAATCGGCGGTACGAGGCGCACTACGACGCGCTCAACGACCGTCGCATCGCGGAAGCCGAACAGCGACCCTGCACCCTTCCCTCGTCCGCGTATGGTCCGCAGCCGATTGAGTGGGCGGATCGGAGCCGGCCGGCGGTGTGGGTGTGGATCACCTGGCCGCACAAGATCGCCGAGCGGGTGCCCGCGTTCGCGACCGGATGGAACGACCGCGTCGTGATCGTCGAATGGGAGACGGCCACCGGGACGCGGAGCACGGTCGTGTGGCGCAATGCCGTCACCCGGCGCGTTGCCTAGTTGTCAACGAGGGGAACGGACTGGATGGCCCAGACGCCCTCCACAGCAGGGATCTCAGCCGGGACTGAGTACGACCCATTCTGCTCCGCCATCCGCGCGACAGTGCGCATGCTGTCCACCGTGATGATTGCGACGGTCACCGTGAAGTCCTCGCCAACCTCCGACGCGTCTCCCGCCCACCCATCACACGTGAACGAGCCGTTTCCGGGAACCACGCATGCCGCGTCGGCGGGGTGAGTGCCGCCCTCGCCGTCGCTCCTTGATGAGAACGCCCACAACACGCGGTCGTCGACATTCTGAACCTCGCCTTTGACCGAGTAGGCGGATCCCGCCCCTCCCCAGTCCGTCGAGGTGATGCGTAGCTGCGGAGGTGTGGCCGGGGCGAGAGAGGACAGCGGTAAGCTCACGATCACCGCAGCGCCGACCGCGCCGAACGCCGTGATCAATGGGGGGACGATCGTCCGTCCCCATCCTTTCCGCTCCGAGCCCTCCGGCTCGTCGCGATCAGATCGTGTGCTTTTCTCGTCCACACCTAGATCATGGCGTAGCCACCCACGAACAAGAATCGCCCCCTCGGACCCGCTCCGCGAGGGAGACGAGCCCGAGGGGGCGTGATTCACCAATATGCATGTTATTGGTGACAAAGTTCTGCGGTTGAATAGAGCGCATGACCTTCGACACCGCTCGGCTCTTCATCAACGGGGGCGGCATCGGCTTCGCCGCCGGGGTCATCTGGGTGTTCGGGGGCTGGATCGTCAACGGATACCCAGACCCGTTGTCCTTCCTATTCCTCGTCGCCGGCGGCGTGATGGTGATCATCGGAGCACTCGCGATCGTGCACCTCAACCCGCCCCGTGAGACGGAACAGTCCGATCGAGGCGACGCATGAAGACCATCGCTCGCAGCGACGTAATCGCTGGCGTCGTCTTTGTCGTCGCCGCAGCCGCCATGGTTCTGCTGATCGGCTCCGGCAATCTCTGGATTCTGGTAGCTGTCGTCGCGGGTGTCATCGGGATTCTCATGGGCGCGAACCGCGGCATGCCCTACCTGATCGCCTTCGCTGCGCTGTGCAGCGCAACCGGGGTCAGATCCGGATCGATCACGATTGGCGATGTCTTCGCACTCGGCGCGGTCGCGTTCGGACTGATCGGCCGCCTCCTGCACCGTGAGCGCATCCCACTTGGCTGGCCGTACCTCGCCCCAGTCGCAGTGCTCCTATGGGGGCTCGCTCTGGCTGCCACCAACGACATGTCCGTCATGCCGGTGCTCATCTTCGCCGGCTCCATATTGATCGTTCTCGCCGCGGTGTCGCTGCCGGTGCGCCGCGAGCAGCAACTTGACATCGTGGCCGCTGCTTTCGTGCTTGGCGCCACGCTGAATGCAGGCACCGCCATCCTGGATTACCTAGGTATCTTCGACCCCGAGATCATCACCGGCGTCTCTCGAATGCAGATTCGCCCACCAGGTCTGACGACGCACAGCAACCAGCTAGGGCTGATCACCAACCTCGCTTTGCCGTTCTCTTACTACCTCGCCGGGAGACGAAAGCCCTGGATCTTGGCGAGTACCATCCTGCTGGGCGGCGCGCTCGCGTCAGGTTCTCGCGGGGCACTTCTCGGCGCGGGCATCGTAACTCTGCTCTATATCTTCGTCTCGGGACGTATGGTGTTCCGCAAGTTGACGTTCGCAGTCGCCGCACTGCTGGTCGCCGCCTTCATCGCCCTCGACCTAGGACTGAGCACCGGGCTAACGCGACTGCTCGGTGACGACTCCGCCGAGACATCTGACCTCGAGCGAATCCGCCGGATCGAGGTCGCTTGGCAGGAGTTTCAAACCCACCCGCTAACCGGCGTTGGATTCACAACCGCCGAAGCGCACAACTTCTACCTGGAGCTGTTGCGGTCGGGCGGTCTCGTGACTCTCTTGATCATGGTCGTCTTCGCTGTCGCGATGCTGCACGCCGGGTGGAAGCTACGCCATCAGTTCGCCGTCGCGGTGCCCGCCACTGCGGCGGCGGCCACCTGGTTCGTGCTCGCCATCCAGCACAATGCACTCAACCTGCGTTTCATCTGGGTTCCGCTCGCGGTCATTGCCGCTTGCATCACCCTAAGCAAGAGAGGGACGACCCCGCCCGCACGGAGTAGTGCTAGTGGGGTCGTCCCCGCATCAGGGCGAAGGATCAGGATGGTTGAGTCAGGCGCTATCCCATTCCAGCCCGTCGAGATGGACGACAGTGTTTCCGGGGGTAGCCGGGGTGAGGTTTCCCGAAGCCGTCGTCGTGACAAGACAAATTGACGTGGTTCCGCCGGTCGCCGTTGCATTTTGACGGCTCTGTACGTCTGGACGAGCCCATACCGGGAGAACCGCGAAAACGGCGCCAGCAACGACGCCGCTAGGCGCGGAGATAGCTCCCCGCACCTTGACTCGTCGCCCTTCTCGCCGCACCTGTGGGGGCCGGAAGCCGGCCGCTGCCTCGTACGGCGTGTTGAGGGCTAGCTCGGTCCATCCGTCCACGTCGGGGCCATGCACGTTGAGCGTTCCTCGATTGTCGGGAAGCCGCACTCGGGCGACGTTCGCGTCCATCGACATGACGTAGATATCGATGCCGGGAGAGGCGTAAGCGTCGCCAGGGTTTGTGTCATAGACCGCCCCCTCGGTCGTCGTGACGAGCCCCACACCGTCCTCTATGAACAGCCCGTAATCCTCGGTGGTGCGGTGCGGGTCGATAGAGGCGTTCGGAACCTCGGTGACCTTGTTCATGTCGCCGCCAACGAGGAACTCTCCGCGGAAACGGTCGTTGATTCCGTAGGACTGCTCGTCGGTGTTGTCGACGTAGATGTCGGCGTATCCGAGGCCGGGTGTGATCGAGCCGTCCGCGGCGTTGAATGCCAACTGCCCGTTGTTCATCGCCTGCGCCTGCACGTATCCGGTAATGAACTGGTCGAACCAGATTCCGTGTGAGCCGTTGAACGATGCTACGAGGCCGACGTGATTGTGGCGTTGCACGTTGTTGAACTCGATGCCGATGCCGCCATTCCACTTCGCAACGACGTTGACGGTATGGCATTCGGACTGATCCGACCACCACCCCCGCCCGACGTTGTGATGCAGGTACACGTTGGTGAGGAAAATCTGCCGATTGCGCTTCGAGGTCACAAGACCGTCTCCGACGCAATCATGAATCTCGACGTTCGTGATGTGCGACGGTCGGGTGAACACGCCGTCCTCGCCCATGAGTGTCATGCCGTTGGCGCGGCCGTTCTTGATGATCACATTGTCCATGCGGAACTGGTCGCCTACCCATGCGCGAACGAGCGCCGTCGTGCCACCTGTGACCGCTTGCCCCACCTTGTTCCCGTCGATTGTGAGGTCGCGAATTCCCGCGCGCGGGGTCGGAGTGTTTGCGACTCCATCGTTCTCCAGATTGATGACCTGCATCGGGTTGGTGTTGTCGGGCACGCGCAACGTGGTCGAGGACACGCCATCTCCAACGATTTCGACACCAGACGGGATGAACACGCGATCGTCGAGGCAGTTGAATGTTCCGCGACCAAGGCGAAGAGTGCCGCCACCGCGCGCCTTGATCCCGTCCAGCGTCGACTGTAGTACTGCGGCGTTGACAAGAAACGCCGGGCCCAGATACGCGATAGCAACTTCAGTAATCGTGGCTTCTAGTTGGTTTCTGGTCTGGGTGCCGGGAGTGGCGATGTACGTCGAAACGGCCTCGTCGTTCTCGACCGCGTTCGCACCCGGGATGCCCGGCTCACCCTGCGGACCCTGCGCACCATCGACACCATCCGTGCCCGGCTCACCCTGCGGTCCCTGCGGGCCGGCGGGGCCGGTGATGTCCCCGATGAGTACCTTCGTCATGCGTCGTACCTCCACACCTGTCCAGTGTCCGAATCGAATCCGTAGTCCCCGTCCACGGCCGTGTCGGGGAAGTCGAGCCCGCCAGTGAGATCCCACATGTACGGGTTGGGGCCGCCGACCCCCTCGCCGCGGTTGTAAAGCAGCTGCGCGTACGTCAACGGGCCCACGCCGTCAGGGACGAACACGCCCTTGAACGACTTCAGGGTTTCCCCGTCGAGGTCCTGCCAGATCGTGAGGGTCGTGCCCTCCGGGGTGACCGGGACCGTCCACCCGTCCTCCGGGCTCCCGTCCCGCACCGCGATCGTCGCGACCGCTTCGGTGACCAGGCCCTCCGCGATCTCAAACGCACGCGACGCCTTCACCTTCAACACGCCGCGGGCGTTGCGCCCCGACGAATCGAGGATCGGCCCCGTCACAGGTCGTCTCGCCATGGTCTACCCCTTGTTCTCTGCGATGCGCCGCTCGATCGCGGCAAGCTGATCTGACAACCACCGTCGATTCGACGATGGGATCGGATATCCCGACACCACACGCTGCGGGGCGAGCTCGATGTCGACGTCTCCCTCGGCGCGGAATGACACCCGGATGATGCGTTCCCGCACCGTCTGCTCTGGGCCGCGCGCGTTCTTCGCTTGGCGGATCTTCGCGTGGTCGCCGGGCTGGTAGGTGCCGAGCGCCGGGTGTGCGTACCGCTTCGCTTTCAGCGTGCGTGTCTCGATGTGCGTGGAACCACGGAGGACACCTTCGTCGGCGTACGCCTGCAGGGTCTCCGCGCGGAGCACGGTGGAGCGGTTCTCCCAGTCCTCGAGGAGCGGGAAACCCGCGTTGGTGAGCGCGTCAGAGTCGGCGACGGCCTGCAGCTCGAGGTCTTCGGGGAAGAACGGGAGGTGCTCGCCGGTGCGGATCACCATGGCGCCACCGCACGCGAACGCTTCGCCGCCGGCGGACGGGTCGCCGATGCAGTCGAACTTCGCCGTCACCGTCCCGGCCGGGGCGGTCTCGGTCTGGTAGTGCTCCACCCAATCTGGTGCGTCCGGGGCGTTCACCCACGGGGAGTACCGGTACTCGATCACGTCGCCGTCGGCGTCGAGGAAGGTCATGCGGGTGCGCATGGGGCGTCCGGAGACCTGTGCGCGGAACGCGGCGAACATCGTGATCGTCTCGTCCGGTTCGACATTCACGGTCGTGCGGGAGCCGAAGAACGCGTCCCCGCTGCCAGCGGACACCCACCGGCCGTAGTTCGTGCCGAAGTACGGGTTCCCGCCCTCGACGATCTCCCACGACGAGGCGGTGACGCCGATGCCCCACCCGTCGTCACCGTCAGCGAACGCAGCGTTGCGGAGTTCGTTCTTCACCGTCGCGCCGGTGAGGTAGCGGCGGGAGTGCAGCTGACGGCCGTCGCGCTCGAGCGAAGGCATGACCGCGTGCGGGCCCGGCGCGGACACGTCCCAGTACCAGTCCGCCCCGGCCTGGGACAGCTCCGGGTCGCCCGTGACGAGCGCCCACCGCACGAACCGGCGGTCCGGGGTGATGTAGGGCCGGAAAGCGATGTCGGGGCCGCCCTCGACCTCCGTGAGGCGCCGGAGCGCGTCGCCCACGGTGACGCCGTCGGAGCCGGGGTACTCGCGCACGTGCTCGCCGAGGATGTCGGCCTCGTAGTCGATCGGGAGATCAGCGTTCGCGTGGGAGCATGCCTGCTGGACGAGACGCTTCACGATCGTCCGCAGCGACAGGCCCTCCCACCGGGACGTGACATCGCGGGGAAGCTGCCCGGGCGTGAGCGGGGGCAGCACGCGGCGGTGGTCGAAGTACGACCACAGGCCACCCGCCACGAGCCGGGACGTGTACGGGAAGCTGAACGGATCCGCCCACACCGGCCCCGCCGCGAGGAGACGGTCGCCGGACATGATGCCGACGAAGTCTCGCCCGGGCACGAGCTGCTGCGGGAGGTCGATCACGACGCCCGTGTCGGGGTCGCGGAGCGGGAGCCGCAGGTTCGCGTCGATCGACTCCGCATCGTTCAGCACCAGCTCCGTCGTCGACGAAAGCGTGAGGATGCGGCGGAGGGTGATCTGCCCCGCCTGCAGTCCACCACCGGCGACGAGACGCCCCCCGATCAGATACGTGCTCACCGCCACCCCCTCAGGTCAGTCGTCGTCTCGTTGTTCCAGAGCGCTCTGGTATTCGTCCCGGGTCGCCGTCGACGGGTCGGGAAGAGTCGTGATCACCTGCACGCCGTCGGCGCGGCCGTCGACATAGGTGACGGGCTGACGAACGGAGCCGAGAAGGAACCGTTCGACGATCGGCCACCGCTTCCCCGCCTCGCGTGCAGCCCAGTAGTAGGCGCCGGTCACGAGACCGATGCAGGCGGCGGCGAGCAAACCGGCCGCAGTCAGCTGGAACCCGGGGGCCGCGTCGGCGAGCACACCGTCGATCGCGGCGATGACATCGGCCGCCACGGGGATGCGACTGATCAGCCAAGCGAGGAACGCGCCCACAGCGGCGGGGATCGCGGTGCGGATGGTGGCGAGGATCAGATCCTGGCGAGTGTTCATGAGTTCTCCTGGTCGTTCGTGTTCTCGATCTCTCGCCAAAGGGCTTCGTCCTCGCGGGCGAGAGAGGTGAGCTGTCGGTCGACGTCGTCCATGCGGCCGTGTAGACCGGAGACGCCTTCCTCGACGCGGCCGAGCGCGTCCTTGATGGATGAGCCGTTGTTCGTGTGGGTCTCGTGGTGGATACTGTCGATCTGTCCCTGCATCGCGGTGACCCGTTTCGCGAGCGCAGGGAGCTGCACGAGCGCATCGACGATCTGGACAGCGTTCTTCAGGAACGGCCAGAGGCGCACGAGTGCTGTGATGAGCGCGACGATCGCGACAGCCCAGAACACGAGTTGGAGCGCACTGGTGTCGGCGAGCAGGAACTTCAGCCAGTCGGGAACTGTCATCCACTCACCACCCACAGGATTTCGAGGACGAGCACGGGCATGAGGCCGACGAGGAGGATCGCCGGCGGCCAGGGCCCGCGCCACCACGAGGGGCGGCGGCGCGGGCCGGCGTGACGGTAGACGGTGCGCATCAGAACGCAGCCGCGTTCTCCCGCTCAGCGGTGTCCCACGAGCTGCGGGTCTGCTTGCCCGGGATGCCGTCGATCTTCCCCCGGTACGGGTTGGACTTCCGCGACGCGAGCCACACCTGGTTGGCCTTCACGTCGTTGCGGTCCCACTTCCCAGCGCGCAGGTTGCGGCCCAGCGCACGCTGCGCGTAACCCTTCGCGTTCAAGAAGCGTCGGTGCGCGGCGACCGTCTGGCTGCGGCCATCGGGACCGCCAGGGTTGTTGTCGATGCCGGCGCGGTAGTTGTAGTGGACTCGGAGCATCTCCTGCACCCCGGCCCAGCGCCACTTGAGCATTGCCGAGGCTGGGGTGACGGCGCTCGTGACGGCTGACTTCACCGCGGTCGCGGCCTTCTTGACGGTGCCGTACACGCCGACCTTGACCTTGTGGTTCTCAAAGTGCCACCCCTCAGAGGCGGGGACACCCCAGCCGCCCCACGTGAAGCCGTACTTCGCGCCGAGGCGGACCGCGACGTTGTGGCGGTGCGTGCCCTTGGTGGTCACGCCGGCGTCACGCCCGGAGTCGTACAGGTCAAGCGCGCGGGGACCGGCGGGGCCGATCTCGCAGTGAGACGACTCCTTCGGATCAGCCCACTTCACCTTCGTACGCCCCGAGAGGTAGTCGTCGCGACCCTTCTGCTGCTCGGCGACAGTCCGGGTGCCAGATCGGACGTGGAGCGTCTGGCCGGTCTCCTTCTTGAAGTCGGCCGCCCACTTTCGGAAGGCGGACGCGACGTTCTTCTCGACCCGCTGGCCGTCGATGTAGTCGTACTGGTATCCCACGGTGGTGTCCTTTCACGACGAAGCCCCCGGCGGACTGCCGAGGGCTTGATGGGGGTGTTGCTCTATCGGGTGGGCCGCCATCCGTCAGCGGTCTTCTTCCACCGGCGGGTGCGTTTCCACCCGTCCGCGGTCTTTCTCCACCGGACGATGTCGCGCCAGACGCCATCGACCTTCCGACGGCCGCCCGGGAGCGTTTCGAACTCGGCGTACGAATCGGACCAGTCGCCCCAGCCGTCCTGGTTCTCTGCCTGGACGATGAAGCCCATCAGGGTCCCGGGCGGGAGGTTCGTGAGGTCGACATAGCGGCGGGAGTCGTCGGTGTACCCCTCGGCGAGGATCGTGCCCCCAGAGTTCGGAGGCGTGCGCACGCGGTAGTGGTACTGGCGAAGGGTGCCGTTCGCAGACGGGGCGCCCCAGCTGATCCGCGCGGAAACTGCCGTGATATTCGACACGCTGCGGCCGTACACCGCAGCAGGCCGGCGATCGAAGTCGTCGAGCTCAACCTGACGTGTCGTGAAGGAGGTCGACGTCCACGACGTGCCGCCCATGCTCCCGCTTCGGACTCCCACCCACGCGGATTTGCTTCCGTCTGAGCTATGGCCGACGTAGCGCGACCAGGACGCGAGCTTCTTCCAGGATCCCGACACTGTCAGCGGCGCGGAACCTCGCACGGAGGTCTGCCCGTCGATCTCGAGTTCCCAGTAGCCGCCTTGCCCGCCGCCGGTGGTGAACCCGGATGTCTTGCCCCACAGCTCGACCGTGACCAGCGACCTGTTGTTGGCCGACTCGGTTGCCGAGTTCCAGCGGATCTCCGCCTGACCCCCGGGCCAGTTGACGCCGACACCGAAGCTTCCCGACTTAGCCATCGGTCACCACCGCTCTCAGAGGATCTGGTCGTAGATGTCGCCGACGTCTCCCAGACCGCTCGGCGGGGCGCCGTTGCCGCTGAGGAAGCCGAGCGCGGTTCTGGCAGCGCTCTTGGTGCTCGCCCCGGTCCCACCGCGCGAGATGGGGAATACGCCGGTCGTGATGATCCCGGCGTCGAGGTTCTCGAGCGCCTGCGCGTTCAGCCCCGTCACCGGAGCGACGTTCGTGAACGCGGCGCCCGTGGACGTGTTCGTCGCTCCCGGAGCGATCACCTTCTGGGCGAGCTTGTACGCACCCGCCGGGAGCGTCGGTTCTTCCGGCGTCGCCGCTGGTGCGCCCTGCGCGACATCGACGATGAAGTCAGGATCGACCTCAGGGCCGTCGATCGCAGGATCGGGCTGTAGCGCGTAGATCACGTCGATGCGCGGATTCACGCCGTCAGACGGATCGGTTGACACCGTCACCCCGAGCGGCAATCCGACGAGGTAGGCGCCGTTGGCGTTGTTCGGGCGAACGATGACCAGCCCGCCACCGGAGACGCCGTACTCCATCGCCGATGGTGAACCCGTGACGACGAAGTGGTCCGTCCCGAGACGCCCAGGGACCGCAACGCCCGGCGCGGACTGCTTCAGCAGGACCGCAATCGCCAGGCGAATCCCGATCGCCGGCGTTCCCTTCCGGTCCTCGTCGGGCGTCTCCGACGTGCCGTTCAGCGATACGACGAACCCAGCAGGTGTGCTGACCATGTTCAGACCTCCTCGAGCTGGGCGAGCGCTTCATCGATCGCAGCGTCAGCGTCGGCGCGGGACTTGTCCTGCCCGTCGAGCGCGAACAACGCCATCTGCAAGTTGCGTGTCTCCTCGCGCCTTGCCGCGAGATCCTCGCGCAGTCCGCGGCACGTGGCGTCCGCCTCACGAACAGCGGTCTCGCTCGCGTGCACCTCGATGACCTTCGCGTTCAGCGCAGACTCGATCAGCTCCCGATTGCTCGTGCTCACCAGAAGACCCCCTTCGGGTAGTAGGTGACCTCGAGCTGCGCACCCAGCCCCGGGTCGATGGCATTGAAGAAGTAGCCGCGGGTCTGCTCGCCGTTGACGGGCACCCACCCGGCCTGGGTGAGGTTGTGGGACGAATCGACACCGTCGAGGGCCGCGAGGCCGCCGAGATACGGCGACAGCACCAGCTCCTGCCCCGCCGCGACGGGTGCTGCGTACTCGATCACCCGGTTCTCTGATGTGATCGTGAACCCGCCGAGCGCGCCGCTCACCTTGAACGTCGGGAAGTAGTCAGCTGTGCCCGGGTTCGACACCCGGAACACGCCCGGGAATGACACCGCCCCGGACTCCCCGAAAGACATCGACCCGTCCACGACCGGGAACCGGAGACCACCACTCGGCGCTACAGTCGCGCTCACCTTGAACGAATCCTGGTCGGTGTACTTCCGCGGGTCGTGCGTCCAGATCGGCAGCTGGAACTCGCAGATCCGGTCAGTGATCTCGCGCACGCGCACGCGGCCGCGGATCTTCGCCTCACGCAGGTGCAGCCACCGGCCCGCGTTGTACACCGAGAACCCGAGATCCAGACGGGGCGCGATTGCCGCAGCCCACGTCCGGATCTCTCGCTCAGCCCACTCCGCCGACACGGACTCGTGACGCCCGGTGAACGCGAACATCCGCGAACTCATGAGCACCGCGTCCGGAGCGAACGAACCATGCTGCCCCGGGATCGGGTCGTCGTCGAAGCGGGTCTCAGGGGAGTCCCACCACTCGTCGAGCCCGTTCGTGTGAATCCACCACCCCGACGGGTGCCGGTCGACGGCGCGGAAGCGGCGGCCGGCGACCTCTACGATCACTTCGTCTTGAGCCACTTCACTTCCTCCACGAACTCGTGCACCACACGGTCAGCGTCCGGTTCGGGAAGCGCCGGCATGGTGATGTTGAAGGTGTCGCCACCGCTCACGACCGGAGCCGAGGCGTAGCCGCCACCGTCGGCGTAGCGAGCGGCACCGCGCGGCACGAGGTCGTAGCCAAACTCGTTCGCCGCGTGCGCGAGCACCTGCGTCGACCTGGCACGCTTCGCAGGCGCCACGGGGATGTAGTACTCGCCGCCCGTCTCCGGTTCGGCCCACACCCGCCACGTGCCCGCACGCGCGAACTGCGCGACATGGTTCTCGTGACGGCCGCCGCCGGAGTAGAACTCGACCTTGCCGCCGTCGGCCTGCTGCAGCATCGACCGGCCACCACCGCCGCCCGAGTTGATGGCGTCGATGTAGATGTTGAACCGTCGTCCCGCGTTCCGGGCGATGAAATCTTCCACCGACGCCTGCGCGTTCGCGGTCTCCGCGATCAGCTCCCACTCCGTCTCATCCGGGATCCGGAAGATCTGGTCCGCGAGAGCCTGCGCCTGCTCGGCGTTGTATCCGAGATCCTGTGCACGGTCGATCAGCGCCTGACGGCTCGACTGCAGCGTGGACCGGTACGAATCGGTGTTCCCATCGAGCGCGTACTGCGCGTCCGCGGCCTTCTGCGCGTCCTCCGCGAGTCCGACGAGCATGCTCATGTTGTCGCGGCCGGCCTGCGTGTTCGTGTCGAGCGACAGTGCGTGCCCTTCGACGCCGTCGCGGGCGTCCTGGATGGCCTGGTCGACCTCGGCGAGAGCGTCCTTGTAGTCGAGGTTCGCGGAGATCGCGTCCTGCCCGACCCCGTTGGCCTCATTGATCACGTCGATCAGTTCCTGCAGCTGCGACGTGAGGTCGCCCGACGCGTCCGCGGCCTCCATGTACGCCTCGGTCGCGGTCTGCGTGGACTCGGTGTTGTCGTCCGTCGCGCGCGCAGCCTGCTCCCGCAGGGTCGTCGCGCGCTCCTGCGCCTCCCGTTCCGCGTCGACCTGCTCGCGCAGGGTGCCGGCGGACTGCGACAGATCGAGGTAGCTGATGCCGAGCCGGTCCGCCATCTCCTGCGCGGCCTCACCGCCACCGGTCGCGGTAGTGAGGATCTCGTCGAGTTCCTTCATCGCCTCGACGTTGCCGGTGACGGCGTCCGTGACGAGGTTGAGGGAGATCCCGAGCTTGTCGGCGTTGTCGTAAGCGGACCCGAAGTTCAGGAACGCCATCGTGCGCTCGGCCTGCAGGTTCGCCTCCGCGAGATCACGGACGGCCTCGGCGCTCTCACCGAGCGCGTCGGCGTAGGACTGCGCCTTCTGCTCCGCGAGCTGCTGCTCAGCGGCGAACATCGCCACGATGGTCGCGCCGGCCGCGAACGCGAGGCTCCACGGTCCGAACAGGAACCCGGTGACGCCGCGCAGAGCTGCCGTGGTCTTCGGCATCTCCTTCGCGAGGGTGGCCTGTGCGGCCCGGAACTCGACGACCTTGGGGATCGCGAGCAGCAGTGCACCACCGAACAGCGCCACAGCGCCCGCGGCGAGGCCCAGCACGGCCGTGACAGCCTTCACCGGCTCCGGAAGGTCGCCCACGAACCCGGCGACCTCCGAGACCGCCTGAGAGACGTCCTTCAGGACGGGCAGGAACACGGACCCGAAGTCGATCGCCGCGTCGCGGACGTTGTTCGACATGATCTGCAGCTGCGCCGCGGTCGTCTCGTACCGCTTCTCCGCTTCCGTCTGCAGGGCCACGTTCTCGTCGAACGCCGCGTTTCCCTGCTGCATGGAGTCGGTGAACTGGTCCGATGCGGCCGCGGAGCGCAGCAGCGCGTCGCGCATCCGCACCTCGGTGATGCCGAGGTCGGCGAGCACGCCCAGCGTGGACGTGCCCTGCTCTTCCGCATTCGCAAGACCCTGCACGAACAGGGCGAGCGCGGCGCCGGGGTCGGAACGCCACTTCTCAGCGAACGTGTCGGCGGAGACGCCGGCAACCCGAGCGAAGGTCTCGAGGCGGTCGCCGCCGGCATCCACCGAAGCGGCGATGTCGATCATCACCTTCGAGACGGCGGACCCGCCGGCCTCGGCCTCGATGCCGACGGAGGACAGCGACGTCGCAAGGCCGAGCACTTCGCCCTCGGTGAGGCCGATCTGCTTTCCCGCACCCGACAGGCGGGTCGCCATCGCGACAATCTCCGCCTCCGTGGTCGCGTAGTTGTTGCCGAGTTCGACGACCGCGGAACCGAGGTTCCCGACCTGGTCCTGACTGGTGCCCATCACGTTCATGAACCGGGCGAGCGACGTCGCCGCCTCGGTGGCCGAGAGGTTCGTCGTCTCGCCGAGATCGATCATCGTCCGGGTGAAGGACGCGACGTTCTCCCGCTGCACACCGAGCTGACCCGCGGCCTCAGCGACCGCCGCGATCTCCTCGTGCGACGCGGGGAGCACCCCGGTCAGGGATCGCAGCTGGCCCTCAAGCTCGCCCATCTGCTCGGCGTTGCCGTCTACGGTCTTCGTGACGCCGGCCCACGCCGACTCCCAGTCGACCGCGGCCTTCACGGCCAGGCCGGTCATGGCGATCAGCGCGCCGCCCGCGAGGACGAGGCTGCCGCCGATCTCCTTCGCGGCGCGCTTGCCCTCCTCGGACAGGCTGCCCAGCTCCACCGCGTACTCACGGATCTTCGGTCGGTTCCGGCGGAACGAATCACCGGACCTGTCGGACGCCTTGCCGGCGTCGTCGACGTCGGTCTTCGTGGACTTAGCGGCCCGGCCGACCTTCTGGAAGGACTTGTCCGCTTCGTCCATCTCCCGGGCGAACACCGCGGTCCCCGCGGCCTGGATCCGGAAGATCAGCGCTCCGACGTCGAACATCGGCGATCACCTCCGAATGCAGCCAGGTGCCCTCGATGTCAGGGAGACGTTCAACAGCGGTGCGCACCACATGCCACGGGCGGGAATCGAGCGTCGCGTCGAGATCGCTGATCAGGCCCTGCTGCATCAGGTCGATCTCGACACGGCCGAACAGCTCCGGCCACACGATCCGCCACAGCTCCGCAGCGGACAGCGACGCCCCAGACGGGGCTACCGCGTCGGGGCGGGCGGCTGCTTCGGATCGGGCTTGCTTCCAGTCGGGCGGGAAGACGTACTCGGGGAACCGGCCTGTAACCGGATCAGGTCTTCCAATGCCGAACTGTGCGATGTCTTCGAGGGTGAGATCCCCAAACGGGCGACGAGCGCCCACAGTGCTTTTATCCCGCCGGCGACGCCTTCACCGCCCTCGATGTACGCGTTCACGCCGGCGATGCCGACGACGGTCTGCCAGAAGAACGCCGGCAGAAGGACCGACTCGGCCTCGCCGAGCCGCAGCTCAGCGGAAATCCGGTCATAGTTCGGGCGCTCACCCTCCGGGTGGGGCCCCCAGCGGCCCTCGACGTCGTCCCACATCGCGCCGTCGACGGCGATCATGAGAGCTTCCTCGACCTCGACAGCCGTGGCCTTGCTGACCGCGCCCTCGAGGTAGGTGTCGGTGATCTGCACCCCCACCCGGCCCGGGAGAGGACGGATCACGAAAGTGTCCGCCCCCTCCACGGTCAGGTGAAGGTCGCGACCGTACTGCTCCGCCTTCAGCGTCATGGAGATCCCTGCCTCTCCGAGATCAGACGACGGTGTAGCTGATGGTGTTCGACGCGCCGACGTCGTTCGTCACGACGATGTCGGCCTCGCCCGACGCGGCGGCCGGGATGCTCAGCACCACCGTGTGCTCGTCGACGGGGCGGATCTCGGTGACCGTCTCGCCGTCGATCGTGGCGGACACGACCGAGTCGAGACGGTAGCCGCGGACCACGATGAGGTCGCCGACGCCCTGGCCTTCGGGGCCGGCGGTCTCGAGCATCGGCTCACCCGTGCCCGCGATCGGGGACTCGGTGAGCTTCTCCACGACGCCGTCGTTCTGCAGCGTGAACCGCAGGACGCCCTTGTCGGCGTACCCGGTGTTCGCCTCGGCGACGGTGACGGAGAAGGTGCCCTCGAACGCGGGGAACCGCTCGTCGAGCGCGTCGGTGATCAGCTGGAAGTCGCGCAGGTTCAGTGCGCCCTCGCTGTACGCGGCGTTCATCAGGTCGATGACCCACGCCTGCGCCGCGGCGATCTCCTTCGTGACGGGGTCGCGGACGACCTCGACATCGAACGTCGGGGCGAAGTTGTAGCCGATGACCTGCTGCGAGGTGCGGCCCTTCGTGCCGTACACCTCACGCTGCACCGTGATCGGCGTCGCGTTCAGCGCGAGGTTGTTCACGTCACCGGTGATGTTGGCGAACACGCCATTCTGCTTCAGGCGGATGATCCGCTGGTGAGCGAGCGCGAGGGAACCCTCGGAGGGCGCCGTCGTGTCGTAGAGAGTCTGGTCGGACATGTGGTCCGCCTCCTTCTTGATCGGTGGGGTGCCGGCGCTTCCGGCGGGTTCCTACGGCCGGCGGCCGCGGAAGGCGTAGTTGCAGGCGACCGCGGCGCGGCCCTGCGTGTCGGGGTCGAAATGCAGGCGAGACGTCTCCCACGACCACGAAATGCCGAGCACGTTCGGGACGTACTCGCGCTGATCGAGACGGGCGAACAGCTCGGAGCCCCACGATTCGGCGTCGCCGAGACGGTAGGTGAAGAACTGCACCCGGTAGAGCGCGTTCCCTCGGCCGCCGTCAGCGGTCGTGGGCTGGCTGGAGAGGTAGGTGAACTCGTCGAGCCCTGTCGGCATCGGCGGTCTCGTCTTCACCCCACGAGCAGGGAGCGCACCTGTCGCCTGGTAGTCGGCGAGGCCCCAGTCGTCGAGGAGTTGTGCGAGCGCGCGGCGAAGGATCAGCTCAGGTGCGTCAGCCATCAGCGACCCGCTTCCGGATGATGTCGCCCAGCTCGCGGCGGTGCTCGACCGCGGGGTTCTCGAGGTACTTCCCCTGCCGGCCGTTCTGGAAGTTGTACTCGGGGTGCTCGTGCAGACGCACGGCGTACGGGGTGTCGTAGACGACCGCGGCGCCCTCCTCCGGCGACACTGCGGGAACCACCGTCGACGACCCGATCAGGGTGCCGAGTTCGAGCGGCGCGACCTCGTTCGACAGGGCGCGGAGTCGCTCGGCGGCGAGGGTCTCACCCTCCGCGAGCGCACGGAGTCGTTCGGCGCCGGCGGCCGCGAACCCGCGGCCAGACATCGACACCTCAGCGCGAACACCCATGGTCGCCTCCTATTCGAGGAACAGCTCGACGTGGTTCGGAGTGCCCCGGTAGTCGAAGAACGCCGAGTCGATCACCTCGGACGTACGCTCACGCGGCGTGCCCGCCCACACCGTCACACGGGTGCGAGGCGGCACATCATGCTCGGGGAGGACGATCACGAGCGTCGTCGACGTGATCTCCTGCCCGCTCGTCGCCGAGGTGGAGCGGCGGTCCACCAGCAGGCGGGTCTTCTGCTCGACGTACGCGGGTACATCAGGGATCGGGGTGGCCCGTTCTACGGTCTCCGCGGTCTCCACGTCGATCGGTTGCAGGGTGACCCGGTGGGGGAGATGCTTCGCGCGCAGTCGGGCCACGATGCACCCCCTCGTCAGCTGTGAGCGGTCGCGGTGGTGATCAGACCCGCGTTGCGGAGAATCGTGAGGGCCTCGTCGGACCGGCGGGTGTCCGCCGGCGTCCGAGACGATGCGCCACCTGTCGACGTGCCGCCGAGAGACACGGACCCGATCTTCACGGGCCCAGCGATCGCGCCGGCGCCGGTCGGGTCGTCGGTTTCGTCCCAGTAGGCGACGAACGCGCACGTCGCGTCGCGCAGGGCGTCCCCGACCTTCGCGTCGGTGGGGTATCCGTCCTCATCCGTGGCGTACACGGCGGTGCGGATCAGCCCGTCGACCTCCGACGACGCACGGCGAAGGAGCGAATTGACACGATCGGGGGCGCCAGCGCTCCCGATGAACTCGAGATAGTCGGACTCGGTCGCATATACCCGCTGCGCCATATCAGTCCTCGGTGATCTGGGTGCCGAGCGGGTCGGCGATCGGTGCGGCAGGCTGGCGGGACAGGATGTCGATGATCTCGTCCCGCTTCGCCTTCGAGGGGAGTTCGACGCCGTCGTTCTTGGCCTGCTTCCGCAGCTGAGCGACGGTCAGCGTGTCGAGGTCCACGAACTCGTCGTCCTCGATGGTGAAGCCGTGCTGGGTGAGCGCGAGGGCACGCTCGGGGTGGAGGGTGTCCACGTGCGCGACACCGTCGCGGAAGTCGACCTGGAATGCGGTCTGGTGGCCCGCCTGGGGGCGGGGGTGGGTGATGCGCGGCATGACGCCCTCCTGACGTGTGTGGTGATCCCGGCGCGACGGAGCGATGTCACGTCGCGCCGGGATCGGGGTGGACTCAGTCCTGAGAACCGCTGTCGGCGGTCTTCTTGGCCTCAGCGGCCTTGATCGCAGCGACCATCTCCGGCTTGGTCTTCGCCGAGCCGAGGTCCAGGTCGTGCTTCTCGGCGTACGCCTTCAGCTGGTCGACCTTCCACTCCTCGGACGGTGCGCCCTCGGGGATCTCGACCGTCTTCGCGGTCTTCTCCTCGACGGTGTAGCCGTGCCGGTGGAAGTAGGCGAGCTTCGCGGGCTCGTCAGTCTCACCGACTCCGTCCGCGAAGACCACGCCGACCACGGACCCGGTGAAGCCCTTCACGGGGGTGTGGATCTTCGCCATGGTCACGCCACCTTCAGGTTGCGGAGCACCGCGGCGGCCTTCGTCGCCTTCAGCGCCACCGACACGGGGCCGAGCTCGACCTCGCCCTTCTTCACGGCACCAGCGGTGGTGAAGTCGGGCAGCCACGTCTGCGCGATCTGGCCGCCGACGGTGGAGACACCGTGGAAGCCGTCGAGCGCGACGCGGTAGGCGTACAGGTCGGTGAGGCCGGTGGTCGACTCCCCGACGGTGCGAGTTTCGATCGGGATGATCGGGTCGTTCGACCCGGCCTTCGCGCCAGCGTCGGCGAACATGATGCCGCCGTACATCTCACGCTCGATCGGGCGCCCGTCGGAGCCGACGAGGCCCTCGACGGGGTTCTTCGTGTACATGCCGGCGCGGCGGGCGGCGGCGCGGACCCGTGCGAGCGCGCGGGCGTTGCCGACGATGACCGTCGGGGCGCCGTCGAGCAGCGACAGGAACTCGTCGATCAGGTCGAGCGCGACGTGCTCGGCACGCGCGTTCGTGTCGAAGTCGGTCCAGTCGGTGACGACGCTGGCGTTCATCTCGGTCGACGAGCCGGTGAGGGCCTTGTCGAGTCCGTCGAAGCCGTTCGCGTCGGTCGCGGTGTCGCCGTTGATGACGAGGTCCGCGAACTTCGCGTTCGTGGACTTCACCTTCTGGGCGATGTTCAGCGCGACGCCGCCGGAGGCGTTCGGGCCGAGCTTCGCGACGACACGGTCGATCTCGAACGCGCCACCGAGCACGGCCAGGTCGGTCGTGTAGTGCTGGGTGGTGACGTTCTGCGGCGTGTACTCGGAGTTGATCGCACGCGTCGCGGCGGTCGCCTGGGTGATCAGGCGGCGGTAGCCGTACGTGAGCGTCGCCCCGCCGCCGGCGGGGTTCACGGCGTCGTCGAAGATCAGCGAGTCCGGGATGACACCGGTCTTGCGGAACTCGTCGATGACGGCGACGTCGAGGTCGGTCTGGGCGTTGTTCTTGCCCTCAGCGAGAGAGATGGGCATGTGATCCTCCCTGGATCAGGAAGAGAGCGCCGTCTTCACGGCTCCCTCGAGGGTGACGGGTGTGTGGTGCTGGCCGCCCTGATGCCCGCCGCCGCTTGCGCCGGGGAGTCGCGGTCCTGCCTTGAGCGCCGAGTTCTTCTCGAGCGCGGTCTCGAACGCCGCCTTGACCTTGTCCTCGTCGGAGAGGTCGATGTCGGCGAACGCGGTCATGAAGCTGTTGGAGTCGAGCAGCGCGTCCGGGTTGCCGCCGAACTGTGCCGCGTTGCGGAGGATGAAGTTCTCCCGCTCGAGCGAGGTCACGCGGGTCTCGGCGGCGCCGAGCTTCGTCTGCGTCTCCTGGTGCGCGGTCTGCTCGTTCTCGTAGTTCACGCGGTGGCCCTTCGCTTCGTCGCGGAGTTCGCGGACGTAGTCGTCGGGGTTGCCGCGGTAGTTCACGGGCGGCGTGGGCTGCGCGGGCGGGGGAGTCGGAGCGGGCGGGTTCGGCGCAGGCGGCTGCGGTGCCGGGGGCGCCGGATTCGCGGGCGGTGTCGGATCCGCCGGTGGGGTCTCGGCGGGCGGGGTGCTGCCGCCGGCGCCGCCGCCCTGCTCGCCATCGAAGTAGCGGAGGAACGGGCGGTGGAAGGTCGGTGGGAACTGGGCGCCGAGGGTGGGGGTTGTGCGGTGCATCGGTGAGCCTCCTGCTCATCTGGCCTCACCCCTGCGGTGAGGACGTGTGGGCCGCGCCGCCGAAGCGCAGGGTCGACGACGGCGCGGGGAATGTGGAGGGCGGCGGCCGCGTGCCTGAGGCCAGGGCCGCCGCCCATCGAGTGCAGGTCTGCCTCGCGCAGGAAACGAGCGCGTTCATGAGCAGCCTTCGCGGTCCATGGCGAACCCGCGTTGACACCCGGTCTTTTCGATCTACTCGTCGCCGCCGAACGCGGCGTCACGCGCGCGTCGCACGACGCGGATCGCTTTCTGTGTCTCTGCTCGTGAAAGCATCACCGTGGAGAACGTCCACTGTGGGTATCCCGGAACATCGGGGTTCTCACGGCACCGGCGGATCTCGTCCGCGGCGCGCAGCACCTCGTCGGCAGCGACGAGCAGGTGAAACTGAACGCATCCCGGCTCGTCAGGGGTTGGCCCGTGCGAACTTTCCTTGTGCCAGCCGACCATCAGCACCGGAGTGTCTTCCCTGTGCTGACCGTCGTGCAGCGCCTCGCCGTCCTGGGCGAAGTGGATGCCGTACTCGCCGGGCTTTAGCCCGTTCGATCCGGTCGGTGTGCTCACCGTTCGACGCGCCGGGGTGTTGATCTGTTCTCTGGGCACTTTCGCCCCTTTCGCTCAGCCGCATCTCGCGGCCTCACCCTGCATCGCGCAGGGGAGCTGCTATCGGCCGTCGGAGAATCGGAGCTGCTCCCGGTACGACTGCCGCTGCCGGCCCGTCTCCCCGATGAAGCCCCGCATGTCCGCCTGCGCTTCACGCACCTCGCGGGCAGCCTTGGCGCGGTCCGTGTCGGTCATCGCCGCCATCTGTCGCCGCTTCGCCGAACGGATCTCTCGCTCAAGACGCCGCTGCTCCGCGCGTTCCTTCTCCGCCGCCTCGTCATAGGTCGTGTCGCCCTGCGGGACCGTCAGGCCGGGCAGGTAGGGCACGAGGCGGCACCGGCAGTTCGGGTGCCCCCAGCCCGCGTTGCGTGCCTGCTCGACGGACGCGGCCACGGTGATCGTGACCGTCCCGGCGCCGGCGGCGCGCTCGAGCACGACAGGGCCGGCGGGGGTGCCGTCGGTGGACAGGATCTTTCCAGCCCACGCCGCGCACTTCTTGCACGAGTCCAGGCCACGCACGACCGTGACCAGACCAATGCCTGACTGCTGCATCCGCCACACCCCGGCGTCGTTGTACGCCCGGTTCACGCTCGTGCGCCCGGCCATCTCCGCGTACGCGCCGATCGTCCACCGGCGGCCGATGCGGTCCGTGAACGACGGGATGCCCTCTGCGAGGAACCGTTGCACCGCGGCGGCCTGCTGCTGCCGTGACGTCGAGATACCCAGGAGAGTGTCGGGGGAGTACAGGGCGGTGATGCGCTGGTAGGCGTCCTGCGGGTAGCGGGTGATCCGCTGGTTCAGGATCTCGAGGCGGTTCTCCAACGACAGCGCGACCATCGCGACCGCCTGCGTCGCCGTCCCGGTCAAGGTCGACGTGCCGCCCGTGATGCCAGCGAAACGGAGCATCGCCGCCGCGGCCGCTTCACCCTCCCGAGCGGCGACCTCGATCACCTTCGCGGCTACACCACCGGAGCGGATGCGGGACACGAGGCCCTGCGCGATGCGCTGCAGATCCCGGATCGCCACGGCACGGCTCGCGGCCAGCTCGGCGAGGATCCGGTTCTGGCGGCGCCGTTCAGCGACGGTGAGGCCACCGGCGACTGTCGCGTCGGGCAGCTGGTTCGCGAGACGCATGTCCCGGGCAGCCCGCTCCGCGACCTCCCGGATCAGTTCGTTCTCCGCGTCCTGGTAGGCGCGGGCGAGCTCGAGCGCGACCTGTTCGACGATCTCCTCGACGGACTCCGCTTCCGGGTTCGGAACAAACAGCGCCACGAGTCACCCCCGGGTCAGTCGACAGGGTCTTCCGGCGGCTCGTCGTCGCCGTCGAACGCGGCCGGATCCGGGGCCCTGTTCTCCGCCTGGATCTTGGCGACCTCGGCTGTGACCTGGTCGTCTTCCCAGTCGGGGTTCGCGCGGCGGACCTTCTGCTCGAGCGAGATCGACCGGGCACCATCCAGCAGCGCGAGAGTGCGGGCCAGCTTCTCCGGATCCTCCTGCGACGCGGCAGGGAACACCACGGTCGGCTGATCGAACCGGCCGCCACCCTTACCGGGGAACACGAGCCCGTCGATCTCCAACGCGACCGACGCGGCCCGGCCGATCGCGACCCGGTCGAACAGGATCTTCTTGTCCCGGGTGCGTTCAGACGCCTTGTCGCGGTCCTCGACCTCCGTCGCGGTCATCGACGAGCGCTGCCCCGTGTAGTCGCCCCACGCGGACTGGGAGAACCCGGCCTTGCGGAGGATCTCACGGTAGATCCCGAATGCGGTCTTCTCGTGCTCCTCGACCCGGATGTTGAACTGGACCTTGTCGATCGCGACCTTCGACGGATCACCGGGCACGTTCAGGCCCGCGAAGATCTCACGGCCCATGTCGAACGATGCGCCCATGCCGGGCCCGTGGATATCAAGCATCGAATCGGGCACGAGGACGCGGCCGGCGCCGAGGCGAAGGTCACGCATCCACGACGAGAAGGTCTCGTCGAGCCAGTCGAACAGGGGGTGCAGCTGGGCGAAGTCGGAGCGGCCCGTGTTCGCGAGCGCGCCCTGCTTCCGCCACTTCGCGGTCGGCATGTTCGGGTTGTAGATCGCCGTCAGCCGGTCGATGCCGGTCGGCATGACCGAATCGGCGTTCACGATGCCCGCGTACATCTCCGTCTCGGGACGATCAGCGAGCGACACGCGGCGACCAAGGTTGTCGACCGTGCCCTCGAACAGGGCGTGCTCGACAGCGCCGACCATGTGGTGCTCAAGGTGCCGGTAATACTTCGACCCGTCGACGTACTCAGTCCACAGGGTGCACTCGACCATCCGGCCGGAGCGGAACACGGGGATCACGATGTCTGCCGCGGCCGGTTCCAGCCACACATGATCCGCGACAGCGGTATCCCAGCGGACGACGAGCACGGCCGCGCCGAACGCGGACTTCAGCTCGCCCATCTCGTTGAATGCGGCGTGCGCTTCGTCACCGTTCGCGATCAGATCGAGGCGTTCCTGAGCGCGCTTCACCGCCCGCAGCTTCGGCTCGAGCTTCACCTCGGGCGGTTCCGCGAACACCAGATCTGACGCGAGCGTCGCGAGATCCGCCGGCGCCGGCACGTGCAGTCGGGAACGGTTCTCCCCGGCCGGGACAGGGCGGCCCCAGAACATGCGCGACGCGGCGCCGACCAGGCCACCCCGGTGAGGGGTGCCGCGGTGCACGTGCGTTGCCGCCTGCTGTTCCCGCTGGTACAGCTTCGCGAGCGCGTCGGTGTCGCCCGTGTACCAGGCGTCGTTCTCCGCGTACGCCTTGTACGCGTGATCCCACGGCTTCGGCGGCCACGGAGTGTTCGGTGCGGGGATCGGCATGCGGACCCCCTTCGGTTCAGGCTGCGAGCTCGAGCATCGGTTTCCAGTACCCGACGGTGGAATGCGTGATGTAGCGGCCGCCGTCGAGGTAGTGGTCGTCTTCCTTCACGACCTCGTCTTCACCCTCGGTGGTGGCTTTCTCGTCCCACCGGTACTCGGTGACCTCGGACTGCCATCCCGTGCACCGGTCGGTGACGACCATGCGGGGTTCGTCACCGTCGAGGAGGTTCGCGATCGTCGCGATGCCCTTCAGCACGTCGTTGTCCGCGGACCACGGCGACAGGCCGGTGCCTCGGAGGTCGTTGTGCAGCTGCACGCGCATGGACGCGGCGGCCGGGTCGAGCATCAGGAACCGGGGGCGGAGCCCGTCAGGCTCGGGGTGATGCTGCTGGCCGAGCCAGGTCCGGAATCGGCGTGAGAGTTCCGCGTCGGTGAGGCGGCGGCCGTCGTGCTCGGCGGGGGAGTAGCCCCACTCGTCCATCATCACGAGCCGTGGCTTCTCCTCGGCTGTCACACCGAGCATGAGCGCGGTCGTGGCGTTCGTGGTGCCGTAGTCCATCCCGATGCCCATGATCTCCTGCATCGCCGGCATCGACGCCCACGGGATCACGTGCCGGTCGGGGTCCCACATGGGGTAGACGGCGCCTTCCGCGTTCGTCCACTCGCCCTTGATGAACCGGTCGTAGAACACGCCGCTGTAGGACCGCTTCATGCGGTCGATGTACGACTGCTCCAACGTGGGGTTGTCGAGCATCGTGAAGTGGAAGTGGATCAGGTCGACCGTGTCAGCCTTGAGGATCCACGACTTCCGCATCCAGTGATTCCGGGATGCGGGGTTCATCGTCGCGAGAAGCCGGGCGCCCTTCACACGCAGACGGGTGACGAGCATGTTCCAGAACACCTCAGGCAGCAGCGTCGCCTCATCGACGTACGCGAGCGCGATCGTGGCGCCCTGGATACGGCCGACAGCTTCAGCGTTGTGCGCACCGATGACCATGACCTCGCGGCCCAGGATCGTCGCTTTCGTCGCGCCCGGCGTGTACACCACCTGCGCGGCGACGAGGCTGCCGAACAGTCCCGGGCTCTGCAGCGGCATGAACACGTTCTGGTAGACCGTCTGCAGAGTGCGGCCAACCACCACGATCAGACCAGTCCGCGGCGCGACACGGACGGCGAGGAGAAACGCGATCAACGACGCGATCGTCTTCCCCGCCGAAACCGACCCCGACCACAACGCCAGAGTGCGCCGTGTCGAATCCACGATCGACGTGATCTGCTTCCGCGACAGCAACCGCTCCGCGTTACTCAGCATCCGACGTCTCACCCTCGGCGCGGATCGAGTCCGCCGCCGCAGTGAGCGCCGAAGCGAACGAATCCAGCACACCAGCGGCGGCCTCGCCCGACCCCGTGTCCTTCTCGACGATGCGGGTCAGCTTGTCGAAGGTGATCCCCGCGGTCGCGATGATGTTCCGCCGCACCTCGACTGGTGCCGAGTCCAGCGTCCGCTCGTTGTAGTCGTTGTCCTTGCCGCCGAAGTTGTACACCAGGTACGGGTCGTCGATCCGGTCGAGCATGTCCTCCGTCGAGACCAGCATCTTCTCCGCGAGACGGATACGCGCGGCAGCGAGATCGACCGTGTGAGCCTGAGTGGCAGCCGCGGTTCGTGACCGGTCGAAGCGGAGCCCCTCACGCTCGGCCCAACGGGAGATGGTCGAGGGGACGACGCCGAGTTCCTTCGCGATCTCACGGCAGGACAGGTCTTCGGCGTGGAGTTGCCGGGCGCGTTGGTGGTCGAACGTTGCTCGCGTCATGGCGGTTCACCTCGCTCGTGGGCCTCTTGCCCTGTGGCGATGCGTCGGTGTGACGCGGTCGGGGGATGAGAAAGCCCCGGTCACCTGTTCTCAGGTCCGGGGCTTGGAATCTCGGTGGGTGCAGTTCACCACCATCTAGCGATACCTTATCTCACGTTCTCACTCCGGCGCGACGTCTCTCTGCGTGTCGTTTGGACCGCAGGCGCTTGTACAGTTCGCGGACGTCGCCGGCGTTGACGTGGAGCGTGGTGGCACGGGCGTTGACGGCGAGTTCGCGGGCGGTGAGTCGGTCCTGGGCGTACCAGCGGTAGACGGTGGCTTTCCCGGCGGCGACGATGAGGTGAGCCTGGGAGAGCGGCACCCATGCACCGTCGGGGACGGTGGTGGGCGTGTAGTCCGAGGTGCTCAGGTCTACGATCACGACAGCCTCGCGATGATGTCGGTCGGTTCGCCGTGGTGCGCCCGGATGTCGGCGGTAAGTTCCGTGAGGCTGTTGTCGAGTGAGAACCATTCGCGGCGCGCGATGATGCGGAGGTGTTCGAACTGGGCGTGGCGCTCGCGCTCTAGCTCGTAGGAGCCAGGTTCGACGGCGAGCACCTCGTCGTGGGGGAGCGTGCGGAGGCGCTTGATCAGATCGACGGTCGTGCCGATCTTCACGCGGTCTGCGAAGCGGAGGTAGTAGACCCAGCTGGGGCGCGGCCATGGGCAGGATCTCGTCTCTGTGCCGGGGCCGCCCAGTGTGTAGGGCTGGGCGCGGCGCTCGGCGGCCACCTGTGCGCAGTCGTCGGTCCAGCATGCGAAGGGGGATGGGTCGTCGATATCGCGGGCGTTGATCGCTCCGCACAGCGGGCATACGGGGTGGATCAGTGTCATGGCTGCTCCTGGGTGGTAACTGTGGTTTCCATGCTAGCACGTCTGGTAACCTCGGTTACCGTGGCAGATGAGTCGATCGAGACGCTCCGTGCCTTCCAGGCGCGCATGGACGCTATGCCCACGCGCCGCGCCGAACTCATGCGAGAGGCACACGACGCGGGGCACTCTTGGCGCGAGATCGGCGCGGCGGTCGGCATGTCACACGCTGGCGCGATGAAGGCGGCGCGAAAGCCGTAGCGCGGCGGCTTCCTTCACGGTGATCCACTCTCTCGGCTCAGGCATCGGTGCCCCCATCGGTCGATCTGTAGCTCACGTCGACATCCCTCCGTAGTCGCCAAGATCGACGCCGGGACCGGACACCTGATCCCAGATGTGATCCCGTCCGGCGGGGGCGAGGCAGATCCACACGCGCCCTTCGCTATCGGCGCGCGTCTCGGCGCAGAAATACCCGTCAGACATCACTCAAGACCCCCCTATCGTCGGGACCAGCGCTCGCGCCGCGTGGTCACGCACCGAGGCATCCATTCGCTGCGCGTACCGTGCCCACTGCGCGTAGACGCTGTCATCGGGCCCCATCATGAGCGTCGGATTCAGGTCGAAGCGCAGCCCGTTCTGGGCCATGTCCACGAGCGCCTCACGAGCACGCTCGTGTGCGGCGAGAAGCTCCCGGAGCGCCGACTCGACTTCTGACTGAGCGCTCGAGGAGACGCAGAGGCACCAGCCGTCGTCTCCGATGCGCTCCATGCTTGCAAGCGCGGCTCGGGCCTGGTCAATCGCGTTCATCTCGTCCTCCACTGTTCGTGTGTTCCGGAGTTGAGCCCGCCGGCTCACTCCCGACTGCGTTCAGCCCTGGGGCTTGATCGCAGTCGACCATCTCGTCGTCGTCGGTGAGGGTCCAGCCGGTGCAGTTCCACGGCTTCCCGTCCCGGCATTCGGGGCACTTCACGTCCGGTCTCCTTCGGTGATCTGCCAGCCCTGCGCTTCGATCGCGGCTTCGAGGTTGGTGAGGGCGCCGCGGGCGGTGGCGGCGGAGCGTGTGATCTTGACCGTCTCGCCGGTGGAGGTTCGGCCGTGGAGGGTCGCGAACCACACGGAGATCGTGGATCTGAGGGTGTGGGGGACTTGCTCTTCCTCGATGCGGATGTCTTCGCGATCGACTGTGCCGTTCATGCGGTCTTCCTTTCGTCTCGTTGCGGGTGGATGCTCTGCCCGTCCCATCCCCACACGGCGCGGTCGCGCCACCCGGTCACCGTCGCGAGGTCCGCGTCCCACAGAGCCCTGACGCCCTGGGGGCGGCTACGGTGCCCGATCTCGTGGCATGCGCACCGGCAGGCGAGTTCCTCGCAGGCGGCGTGGTCGTGGTGTTCGCACGCTTCCGAGTCGGTGTGTGCGGCGGGGGCTGTGCGGATTTTCGCGAGGGGCTGGTGGCACCATTCGCATTCGACGATGGTGGTTCCGGCGCGTTCCCTGGTGAGGTGGCCGCGGACGGTGATCGCACCGCAGTGGGGGCACTTCTCGCGGACGATGACCTGTTCGCGTTCTTCGACTTCGAGGGTCCGGTAGGCGTTCTCGGCTGCGGTGGCGAAGAGGACGGCGTCGCGGGCTCCGGTGTCGGTGTGCACCCACGCGTCGATGGTGCGGTTTTCTCGGGATGCGAGGTGCCGTTCGCATTCGTCGACGGCGAGGAACGTGAGGGGCAGGTTCGAGTGTCCTGTCGCTGATCCTCCGCCGCCGGTCTCGGGGGAGACGGCGCGGCCTTCGGTCTCGGCGAGGAGCCTGACGAACGGTGCCCACCGCATGTAGGCGTTCTCGACCCGGTCGTAGTGGTGGGTGCAGAGGTAGCCGCGGTCGGCGGCGCGGGGGAGGCATCCGCCGCACCGGCCGGGTGGGTTCCTGAATCCGGGGTGGTCGGGGCAGGTGACGCGGTGCTCGCCCGGTTCGGAGCAGGGGCGGACGCCGGTGAGGCCGAGAGCGGCGGCGCAGAGGATCGTCATCGTGCGACCTCCGCGCCTGCGAGGCGAACGACCTCGCAGAGACCATGCATCTCCGCGACCTTCTCGGCGATGAGGCGGTTCGGCTGCGGATATGTCGCGCCGGTTACCGTATCTCGCGCGGCCCATTCTGCGCGGCTCGTGTCGCGCTCAGCGAGGTTCTCGTAGGCACCGATCAACGCGTCCAGCGCCGCGCCGCTGTCTTTGAGCGTGATCATGTCGCGGTCCATCTCGCGGGTCAGCGAGCGACCGATGCGGCTCACGGCGAGACGGTCGTCGATCTGCGCGAGCGCTGTGCGGGCGTTGTCGAGGGCGGTCATGTCGGGTCTCCTTCCAGGGGGAGGCGGGATTCGAGGTCGGCGGCGCGCGCCTGCCATGTCGCGAGCCCTTCGCGGAGGCCCGGCTCGCGGGCGACGAGGTCTCGGCCGCGCTCGGTGCCGCGACGTTGAGCACGGTTCATGCCGGCCAGCTCGGCGAGCTGAGCCTCGAACTGGGCGACCAGGTAGCGGGCCGTGGACAGCTGGGATGCGATCGGGCGGCTCATGTGTCCTCCTTCGGCTGGAACGCGATGCACGCGGGCCAGCGTTTCGTCATGTCGCGGCCGTCGCCGCGGTGGTTCTTCGATCGGGGGTCCGGGGGGCCGCACTTCCACCACTGGCCCTGTTTCAGGCGGAGCATGGCGCAGTCGCCGCACGTCTTGCCGTTGTTCGCGAGCGGCATCTTCGTGGCGGGGTGCACGCCGCTGTCGATGAGTGCCGCGTCGAGCAGGCGCCGCTGGATCCGAGGCGGCTTGTGGCTCTCGTCCGTCTCGGCGGAGGGTGGCGGCGGGTCGAAGCCGGGAAGGACGTCGTCTACGGGCATGCGCAGGCTCCGTTCAGGGCGGTCTCGGTGAAGCACTCAGGGCACACGGGGCGCGGGGCCCGCTCCACGGTCGGAGCGGGCCGGCAGCCCTCGTGCACGAGCTGCTCGTCGACGTACTCGACGATGTCGCCAGGGTCGATCGCGTCGTCGCAGTCGGCGGCGGCGCAGCGTCCGGGGTATCGGGCCGGGAACGTCATGATCAGAACGGGGTGTCGTCGCCGTACGACATCGGCTCGGGATTCGCCCACGCATCCGCGGTCGACGTCGCCCCGGATGCTTCCCACGGCTCGTTGTTCGCCGGCGCCTGACGCTGCCCGCCGCCCTGGCCGGTGCTCTGCGCGCGCACGACCTGCGCGGTCGCGTAACGGAGGCTGGGGCCGATCTCGTCGACCTCGAGCTCGATGGCGGTG
>NZ_DEPK01000254.1:0-4174 GCF_002358725.1 Microbacterium sp. UBA3394 | reverse complement strand
GCCGGCAGCGACGACGCCGCGGTGCGACGCACGGCCACCGACGCCGGGGCTCCGGTGAGGCGGGCGGATGCCGGCACCCGGCCGGCGCCGGTGCCGTGCGCGCCCGCGGCGAGGCCGCCGACGAACAGCCCGGCCGCCCCGAAGGGACTCAGCAGCGCGCCGGTGGTGTGGGCCTGCGCGACCAGATCGCTCGGCCAGGTGAGCGTGTGACGCATGAGGAGCATCGCCGCGCCGATCCCTGCGTCGGGGTGGTCGCCGTGCAGGGCCGTCAGGCGACGCTGGATCAAACCGGCTCGCGCGTCGTCGCCCGCGAGCTCCGCCGCACGGCGCTCCGCCCAGAGTTCGACGGTCTCGTACACGGCCGCAGCATCGCGGAGCGCTCGCGCGACCTCGGCGGCCGTCTCGCGCCGCTCCGCGGTGCGCATCCGGAGCGCGTCGATCTCCGCCCCGAGCCGCTGAGACGTCGCCGGGCCCACCATCAGATCGTCGGCGGCGAGCATCAGGTAGCGATCGACGTCGTCGAGGTCGGCGTGCAGCACGTCGAAGCCGCGCGCAGCGTGACGGAGGGTGTCGGTGTCGACGGCGACGGCGCCGCCGGCGGAGATGTCGAGGTCGTCGCTCATCGCTCACTCATCCCCACGCCGCCTCGTCCTGCAGTCGCATCGCCTGCCGGGCCGCGTCATCGCGCAGCACCTCAGCCTGTGCGGCAGCGCCGGCGACGTCGTCGCACCAGCGTTGCGCGGCATCACGGAACTCCCGCCCGCCGCGGGAGCGCCACGACGTCGCCTCGGCCAGCCGCACGGCGTCGGTCTCGACCTGCCGCAGGCGCTCGACCGCGAGCGCGAGACGCCGTTCCGCGCGCTCGGCTGCCGCCACGTCGGCGCCCGAGATGGTCGAGACGGGGGAGGGGAACGTGAAGAGCATGCGTTCAGGATGCGGCCGCTTCCGGCCCCGGTCGCAGCCGCGACGGCGAGCCTGAGGACGGAGGCGGGACAGGTGCGACCTGTGCAGGAGGAGAGCGGCCGGACGGCATCCGCCTCTTGCGCGCAGCGCATCCGGTGCACGCACAATGGGGATCATGAGCGCGAACGAGTACGAACCGTTCCGCGTCGTCTTCGTCTGCACCGGCAACATCTGCCGCTCCCCGATGGCCGATGTCGTCTTCCGCTGGTTCTCGGATTCGGCCGGGCTGAGCGATCGTGTGGTCTCGACGAGCGCGGGAACCGGGGAGTGGCACGTCGGCGAGCGAGCCGATCACCGCACGCTGGAAGCCCTGGAGCGCAAGGGCTACGACGGATCGCGGCACCGTGCCCGGCAGTTCACCCGCGAGGACTTCGAGCGCAACGACCTGATCGTCGCGCTCGACCGCAGCCACGAGCGCATCCTGCACGAGTGGGCCCGCACCGAGGGCGACACCGACAAGCTCGCACTGCTGATGTCGTTCGAGACGGATGCGCCGACCCTCGACGTGCCCGACCCGTACTACGCCGGCCCCGGGATGTTCGACGACGTGCTGACTATGATCGAGGGTGCGAGCCGGGCGCTCTTCCGGCAGCTCGAACCCGCCATCAGACCGGCGTCCTGACGCCGGTCCCCTCACGCGCGACGACGGGAGTCTCCGGTGACCTCTCTGCCCGACCAGCCCCTCAGCCCGCTCGACGGCCGCTACCGCGCCGTCGTGGCACCGCTCTCCGATTTCCTCTCCGAGGCGGGCCTGAATCGCGCGCGCGTCGAGGTGGAGGTGGAGTGGCTGCTCGCCCTCACCGACCGTTCGCTGTTCGGAACGTCACCCCTGGATGAGGAGGCCAAGCGCAGCCTGCGCGCGCTCTACACCGATTTCGGCGCCGAGGAGATCGCCTGGCTCGGCGAGAAGGAACGGGTCACCCGTCACGACGTGAAGGCCGTCGAATACCTCGTTCGCGACCGGCTCGACCGACTCGATCTCGGCGGCATCGCCGAGCTCACGCATTTCGCCTGCACGAGCGAGGACATCAACTCCACCGCCTATGCCCTGACGGTGCAGCGCGCGGTGACGCAGGTGTGGCTGCCCAAGCTCCGCGCGGTGATCACGAAGCTCGAGGCTCTCGCGGTCGAGCACCGCGACGCGGCGATGCTCTCACGCACCCACGGACAGCCGGCCACCCCGACCACGATGGGCAAGGAGCTCGCCGTGTTCGCGTGGCGCCTTGCGCGGGTCGCGGATCAGATCGAGGGCGGCGACTTCCTCGCGAAGTTCTCCGGTGCCACCGGCACGTGGTCCGCGCACCTGGCCGCCGAGCCCGACGTCGACTGGCCGGAGCTGTCGCGTTCGTTCATCGAGGGCCTCGGCATCGGCTTCAACGTTCTCACCACGCAGATCGAGTCGCACGACTGGCAGGTCGAGCTCTACGACCGGGTGCGGCACGCGGGCGGCATCCTCCACAATCTCGCGACCGACGCATGGACCTACATCTCGCTCGGCTTCTTCGCGCAGATCCCGGTCGCCGGGGCGACCGGCTCCTCGACGATGCCGCACAAGATCAACCCGATCCGCTTCGAGAACGCCGAGGCGAATCTCGAGATCTCCGGTGGTCTGTTCGGCACCCTCGCCCAGACCCTCGTGACCAGCCGCATGCAGCGCGACCTCACCGATTCGACCACGCAGCGCAACATCGGCGTCGCGTTCGGGCATTCGCTGCTCGCCCTCGACAACCTCGAGCGCGGGCTCGGCGAGATCTCGCTGTCGCAGCACGTGCTGGATGCCGATCTCGACGCCAACTGGGAGGTGCTGGCCGAGGCGATCCAGACCGTCGTTCGCGCCGAGATCACCGCCGGGCGGTCCCAGATCTCCGACCCTTACGCGCTGCTCAAGGAGCTCACGCGCGGGCGTCGCGTGGGCGCGGCGGAACTGGCCGAGTTCGTGCGGGGTCTCGACATCGGGGATGACGCCAAGGAGCGCCTGATCGCGCTCACCCCGGGCGGCTACACCGGGCTCGCGTCATCCCTCGTCGACACGCTCGCGTAGACCGTTCAGGAGGAGGTGGGGGACTCGTCGCCCGCGGAGTCGACCTCGTCGGGCAGAAGTACCGGACGATCGATCGGCTTCTCCATCTCGGCCGGGTCGACCGCGAGCAGCAGCAGGGCGACGATGAGAAGCGTCGCGATGAAGCTCACCCCCGCCACCACGAGCGCGACGACGATCGCGCGCTGGTGGTCCTCGGCCGGCAGCGCCTGGAAGAATCCCATCGCCACGAGCGCGACGATCCCGGCGAACGCGGCGGCGGCGAAGGCGAGCCCGAGAAGCTGAACGGGCTTGAGCAGGTCGCGGCGGGTGGGCTTGTCGGTCACGCGTCGGCGCCCCTCTGTTCTGCAGCGCCCCGTTCTGCAGCGCCCTGCTCGGCGGGCGCACTCTTGGGTCGCGGGCTGGCTCCGGCGATACCGAGGTACACCGCGACGATGGCGGTGTAGAAGCCCAGCACGCCGACGGCGATGATGGTGCCGGTCAGCTCGAACGTGCCGGCCTCCTCGATCGTGTAGCTGAGCGAATACTCCGGCGACACGAGCAGCGTCGCTGCGGCGAACACGAGGGTGAGCGCGCCGATGACGACACCGTCGCGCGACTCGGTGCGTGTGGGGATGCTGCCTGCCCCGCCGCGCATGCCGCGGATCCCCGCGATGAGCTCGGTCACTCCCGCGAGGACCGCCCACGCGATAACGATGACGAAGAAGAGCGTCGTGGTGCGCCACGGCGGCAGGCCGGCGGCCATGCCGGCGGCCGCCGAGATCAGGCCGAGGAGCACCGCGGGCCACCGGGCGCCCGCCGGGTACACCAGCCACGCCGCGGCGAGGTGTACGAGGGCGGTGGCGAGGGCGAACCCGCTGAAGACGGCGAGACCCACGGCGGCCGAGTGGTCGCTCGAGAAGGTGATCATCACCGCGGCGATCGCCGCGAAGACCGCACGCGCGACCTGGACGTGGCGCACGTCGAAGGCGCGCGAAGACGGAGATGAAGTCACGATGGTTCCTGTGGAGGTGGTCCTGACGGACAGGACGGATGCGTCCAGTTTAGGTCGTCGCCCCTGTGCGGGTACTCCACGCCCGTCCGGGGCGCATCCGTCCTGCCGATCCCGCGCGGCCTGAACCTCAGGCGAGGAGGGTCTCCCCGATGTACCCGCCCTCGGCGCAGCCCGGCGGC
>NZ_DEPK01000251.1:5448-5569 GCF_002358725.1 Microbacterium sp. UBA3394 | reverse complement strand
TCCGCGCTGAATCCTCCGACATCGACGCCGATTTCCGACATCGGGGCGGGCGCGCGGCGCCGACGCCCGCACGCGACGGTGCCGGATGCGGTCAGGACTCGCGGGTGATCGTCACCTTCAC
>NZ_DEPK01000251.1:0-5275 GCF_002358725.1 Microbacterium sp. UBA3394 | reverse complement strand
ATGCAACGACCGTATGAATCTGGGGGAGAATCCGCGCTGAATCCTCCGACATCGCCGCGATTCTCCGACATCGCCGTGCGGGCATCGCGGCGCGGGCAGGCGACGCGGGATGCGGGTCAGGACTCGCGGGTGATGGTCACCTTCACGTGCAACTGGCTCTTGAACGGACCGGCGTAGACGCCGCGGAGCGGGGGGACGTCGTTGTAGTCCCGCCCGCGGCCCACGAGCACGTGCCGGTCGCCGATCTCGATGTTGTTGGTCGGGTCGAACCCCTGCCACTGGTCGGCGTACCACTCCACCCACGCGTGAGACTCACCCGTCACCGGCTCGCCGACGTCGGCGTTCGGCCGCGGGTGCAGGTAGCCCGACACGTATCGGGCGGGGATCCCGACCGAGCGCAGTGCCCCGAGGGTGATGTGCGCGATGTCCTGGCACACGCCCTTGCGCGCCTCCCAGGCCTCGCTCGCGGTCGAGAGCACGCTCGTGATGCCGCTCATGTACTCGACGGCGTCACCGACGGCCACCGCGATCGCGTGCGCCGCCTCGCTCGGATTCTCGTGCTGCTGGGCGATGCCCTCGGCGAGCCTCGCCACCTCGGGATGCGGCATCGTGCGTCGCGTCTGCGTGAGCTGCTCGACGGTCTCGATGGAACGGCTCGTGGACCGCTTCAGGTCGTCCCACGTGATGTCGGGATGCTCGATCGGCCGCTCGCGCACCTCGACGAGCGACCGAGCGGTGATGGTGAGCGCACCGTGCGGCGACAGCACGTCGAACGCCGCGACACGCGTTCCGAAGTAATCGACGTACTGGTTGACCGAGGTCGACGGATCGATGTCGAGCGACGAACTGAGCACGAACTGGCTGTCGGTCGATCCCGGCAGCATGCGCGCTTCGTTGTACGACGCCGAGACATCGCCCGGGTAGGAGAAGCCGGTCTCGTGTTCGATGCGGAGTCTCTTCATGACGTCTCCCCGATCCAGCTCGGCTCGGCGTGCGTCGGGAAGAAGCGACTGCGGATCGCCTCGGACGCCTCGCGGGTCACCCGCTGCACACGATCCATGTGCAGCGGCAGCTCACTCAGGATCTCGCTCACCGGCCGGTACTCCAGGTCGTTCCGGATGCGCCCCAGCGCGCGCAGCACCGGGTTGGAATGCCCGACCCGGTCAGCACGCGGATCGATCGCGCTCATGCACTCCTCGGCCTGCTGGATGGAGAAGATGATCGAGCGGGGAAACAGGCGGTCCAGCAGCAGGAACTCGGCCGCGTTGCTGGCACTCGGCATGCCGCGGTACGTGCGGAGGTACGCCTCGTACGCGCCGCACGAGCGCAGGATGGTCGTCCACGACGGACCGGATGCTTCGGTCAGCGAGCGGGTGGCGAGCATCCGGGCGGTCATGTCGGTGCGCTCGATGCTGCGGCCCAGCGTGAAGAACTGCCACGCTTCGTCTCGGCTGGTCGACGAGTCGACGCTCCCGACGGCCAGCGACGCGCGCTCACGCACCCACTGGAAGAAGTCGTGGGCCTTGTCGGTCTGCAGCCGACGCGGCATGCGGGAGTTGGTGGTGTTCAGCGTCTCCCACAGCTCGCTCGAGACGATCTCGCGGGCACGGCGGGCGTTCTCGCGCGCGGCGCCTAGCGAGTAGGCCACCGAGGCGGGGTTCATCCGGTCGATCGCGAGACGCTGCAGCACATCGTCGCGGGTGACGGGAGTCGTCGTGTCGGACGGCAGAGACCCCATGACGTTCAGCAGCGACCGGCACGCGGTGTCCTCGTCGATCCAGGGATCCTCCAGCAGCAGCTGCAGGTGCACCTCGAGGATGCGCGCCGTGCCGTCGCTGCGCTCGATGTACCGCCCGATCCAGAACAGTGATTCTGCGATGCGACTCAGCATCGGACGTCACCTCCGTCGCGCGTATCGTCTCGTCGCTGCCCTCCTCGCCCGACGACCGGACCCCCGCCAGCCCCGGTCGTTGAGCGAGCGGAGCGAGACGAAACGCTCGTCTGCTGCTGCTGCTCGGCCTGTTCGGTGCGCGAACGCGGGCGATCCTGCGGAGCCGTGTCGGGCTCGTCGTGGTCTTCGTAGATGATCGGGATCGACTGCGTCACGGCGGCCTGGTCGGCGACCAGTCCGCCCATGCCGCTGCCCTGCCCGTACTCGACGTGAGCCGGAGCCGAACCGCCGACGACCCACGTGTCCTTCGATCCGCCGCCCTGGCTGGAGTTGACCACGAGCTGTCCCTCGGGGAGGGCGACGCGCGTCAGGCCTCCCGGAAGCACCCAGATGTCCTCGCCGTCGTTGACCGCGAACGGACGCAGGTCGGCGTGACGCGGGCGCATCCCGTCTTCGACGAGGGTCGGGATGGTCGACAGCATCACGACAGGCTGGGCGATCCATCCGCGCGGATCCGCTCGCAACCGCGTGCGGAGCGTGTCGAGTTCGCTCGGCGAGGCGTCGGGTCCGACGACGAGGCCCTTGCCGCCCGATCCGTCGACCGGCTTCACGACGAGTTCGTCGAGCCTGTCGAGCACCTCCTCGAGAGCGTCGGGCTCCTCGAGCCGCCACGTGTCGACGTTCTTGAGGATGGGCTCCTCCGCCAGGTAGTAGCGCACCAGGTCGGGCACGTAGGTGTAGAGCAGCTTGTCGTCGGCGACGCCGTTGCCGACGGCGTTGGCGATCGTGACATTGCCCAGCCGCGCCGCGAGCATGAGGCCGGGTGCGCCCAGCATCGAGTCGGCGCGGAACTGCAGCGGATCGAGGAAGTCGTCGTCGACCCGGCGGTAGATCACGTCGACGCGCTTCGGGCCGCGGGTGGTGCGCATGAACACCTTGCCGCCCATGCACAGCAGGTCGCGCCCCTCGACGAGTTCGACGCCCATGAGGCGGGCGAGCAGCGTGTGCTCGAAGTACGCCGAGTTGTACACACCCGGGGTGAGCACGACGACGTTGGGCTCCTCCACTCCGGGTGGGGCGGATGCGCGCAGCGCCGCCAGCAGCTTGTTCGGGTAGTCGCCGACCGGCCGCACCCGCATCGACACGAACAGCTCGGGAAGGGTCTGGGCCATCACGCGACGGTTCGAGATGACGTAGCTGACGCCCGAGGGCACGCGCACGTTGTCTTCGAGCACGCGCATCTCACCGTGCTCGTCGCGGATCAGGTCGATGCCCGACACCTGGATGCGCACGCCGTTCGCGGAGTGGATGCCCGCCGCCTGCCGGTAGAAGTACTGCGACGAGGCGATGAGACCGGCCGGCAGCACACCGTCGCGCACGCAGTGCTGGTGCCCGTACGCGTCATCGAGGAACGCTTCGAGCGCGCGCACGCGCTGCTTGATGCCAGCCTCGGTCTTCGACCACTCGTCGTAGTCGATCACGCGCGGGACCGCATCCAGCGGGAACGGACGCTCTTCCCCGGCGAAGTCGAAGGTCACGCCCTGCGCGAGATAGGAGGTGGCGAGCGACTCGGTGCGCCCGCGAAGCTCCTCCTGGGTCATCTGCGCGAGCGCGTGGTGCAGCTCGCGGTAGGCGTCGCGCGATCGGGAGGGCGGACCGGAGGTGGTCACGTCGCCGAACATCTCGTCGAACGCCGGAACCCCCGAGGGCGTCCGCCGGGGCGTCTGGGTGGACCCGTAGCCGTCGAAGAGATCTCCCATGGGCTTCACCCTAGCCCGCGGCGTGTTGCCGCGTTGTTTCCCCCGGGGGCTTGACGACGGCCTCGCGTGCTGACAGGCGACCGGACCGGCCGTCACGGGATCGTCACCGATTCACACCATCACCCCGTCACCCCGCGGCGTAGCCTGAACGGGTGACGACCGAGTCGAGGCTGACACGCGGTGCGGGGTGGGCCGCAGCTCTGGGCGGCGTGGCCGCCGCGAGCGCCGGGGCCGGCGCCGCGGAACTCGCCGCGGCACTCGTCGCCCCGTCGTCGAGCCCCTTCGCGGTCGTCGGCGGCGCCCTGATCGACGCCGCCCCCGCCTGGGCGAAAGACCTCGCGATCGACTGGTTCGGCCCGGCCGACAAGGTCGCCCTCACCGTGGGCATCGCCCTCGTGCTCGCGGTCGTGGCGGCGTGGGCGGGGTGGGCGGAGCTCCGGCGCCCGCCCGCCGGAGCGGTCATCGCGGTCGCCCTCGGTGCGGTCGCGGCGATCACCGCCCTTCTCAGCGACACGGGCGACCCGCTGCCTTTCCTCCCCGGCATCCTGGCCGGTGCCGTCGCCGGCGGCACGCTGCACGTGCTGGTCGGGATGCTGCGCCCGAAGCCGCCGCGCAGAGGCGCCGACACCGCCCCCGAGCTGCCGAATCGCCGGGCCTTCTTCGCCTGGACGGCCGTCGCCGCGGTCGGCGGGGCCCTCGCCGTCGCGGCGGGCAACGCGGCCCGTGCCGGATCCCGTGCGATCACGACCGTGCGCGACGCCCTCGTGCTCCCCGCACCGGCCACCACCGCGCCGCCCGTGCCCGATGGCGCCGAGCTGGGCGTCGACGGCCTCGCGCCGGTGATCACCCCGAACCCCGACTTCTACCGCATCGACACCGCCATCATCGTGCCGTCGATCGATCCCGCGGACTGGGAGCTGCGCATCCACGGCCTGGTCGAGGAGGAGGTCGTGCTCACGTGGGACGAGCTGCTCGCCCTGCCGCTGGTGGAGACGACGGTGACACTGTCGTGCGTGTCGAACGAGGTCGGCGGATCGCTCATCGGCAATGCCCGGTGGCTGGGCTACCCCACCCGCGAGCTGCTCGCGCGAGCGAAGCCCACCGGCGACGCCGACATGGTGCTCTCGCGCTCGTCGGACGGTTTCACGGCCGGCACGCCCCTGGAGGCCCTCACCGACGACCGCGACGCGATCCTCGCGGTCGCGATGAACGACGAGCCGCTTCCGCCGGAGCACGGGTTCCCGGTGCGCATGGTGGTGCCCGGCCTGTACGGCTACGTGTCGGCGACGAAGTGGGTCGTCGACCTCGAGGTCACCCGGTTCGACGAGGCGACCGCCTACTGGACGGATCGCGGCTGGTCCGAGCGCGGGCCGATCAAGCTGCAGTCCCGCATCGACGTTCCGCGGCGCGGCCGGCAGCTCTCCGCCGGCGAGACGGTCATCGCCGGAATGGCCTGGCAGCCCCACACCGGCGTCGACGGCGTCGAGGTGCAGATCGACGACGGCGACTGGCAGCCCGCGACGCTCGCCGCCGCGATCTCCGACGACACGTGGGTGCAGTGGAGTCTGCCGTGGAGCGCCGAGCCCGGCGAGCACACCCTGCGGTGCCGCGCCATCAGCGCCGA
>NZ_DEPK01000033.1:9076-9681 GCF_002358725.1 Microbacterium sp. UBA3394 | reverse complement strand
TTGGCGTTTCGCTGGATGAACCCGCGACGCGACTCGACGTCTTCTCCCATGAGCACGGAGAAGATCTCGTCGGCTGCCGCGGCATCGTCGATCGTCACCTGCTTGAGGGTGCGGGTCGTGACATCCATCGTCGTCTCCCACAGCTCCTTGGCATTCATCTCGCCGAGACCCTTGTACCGCTGCACGCCGCTGTCCTTGGGGATGCGCTTGCCGCTGGCGAGGCCGTCGGCGAGGAGGGCATCGCGCTCGCGGTCGCTGAAGACGTACTCGTGCGGCGAGTTCGACCACTTCAGGCGATAGAGCGGAGGCTGTGCCAGATAGACGAAGCCCGCCTCGATCAGGCCGCGCATGTAGCGGAACAGCAGGGTCAGCAGGAGCGTCGTGATGTGCTGTCCGTCGACATCGGCATCGGCCATCAGCACGATCTTGTGATAGCGGGCCTTGGAGATGTCGAAGTCCTCGCCGATACCGGCGCCGAACGCCTGGATCATCGCCTGCACTTCCTTGTTCGACAGCGCCTTGTCCAAGCGTGCGCGCTCGACGTTGAGGATCTTGCCGCGCAGCGCGAGGATCGCCTGCGTGTGCGGATCCCGGCCCTGCACGGC
>NZ_DEPK01000033.1:0-8698 GCF_002358725.1 Microbacterium sp. UBA3394 | reverse complement strand
TCTTTGCTCGTGCAGTCCTTGAGCTTGTCGGGCATCGCAGCCGACTCGAAGACGCTCTTGCGGCGCGCAGTCTCACGAGCTTTGCGCGCTGCCATGCGGGCGCTGGCGGCGTCGATCGCCTTGCGGACGACGTTCTTCGCCTGCTGCGGATACCGGTCGAACCAGTCGCCGAGCTGGTCACCCACGACCTTCTGCACGAACGCCCGCGCTTCCGTGTTGCCGAGCTTGGTCTTGGTCTGGCCCTCGAACTGCGGCTCGGACAGCTTCACGGAGATGACGGCGGTGAGTCCCTCACGGATGTCCTCACCGGTGAGGTTGTCATCCTTCTCCTTCAGCATGTTCTGCGCACGCGCGTAGCGGTTGACCAGCGCGGTCAGAGCCGACCGGAAGCCTTCCTCGTGCGTGCCGCCCTCGTGCGTGTTGATCGTGTTGGCGAAGGTGAAGACGTTCTCGGTGTAGCTCGTCGTCCACTGCATCGCCATCTCCATGGCGATCTTGCGGTCGGTGTCCTCCGACTCGAAATCGATGATCTCGTCGTTGACGACCTCGGCGTGACGCACCTTGTTGAGGTACTCCACGTAGTCGACCAGGCCCCGCTCGTAGAGGAAGCTGTCGTGACGCGCATCCGGCGTCTCGGTTCCGGTGCTGGGCTCGACGTCTTCGACGTAGGCCTGAGCGCGCTCGTCGCGCAGGTCGATGCGGAGACCCTTGTTCAGGAAGGCCATCTGCTGGAACCGGGTGCGCAGCGTGTCGTAGTCGAACTCGACCGTGTCGAAGATGTCGGGATCGGGCCAGAACGTGATGGTGGTTCCGGTCAGCTCGCTGTCTTCGCCCTTCTCCAGCGGGGCGATGGGCTGTCCGCCGTCGCGATAGGACTGTCGCCATACCGATCCCTGCCGGTGCACCTCGACCTCGAGACGGTAGGACAGCGCATTGACGACGGATGAACCGACGCCGTGGAGTCCGCCGGAGACCGCGTACCCGCCCCCACCGAACTTGCCGCCGGCATGCAGCACGGTGAGGACGACCTCGACCGTCGACTTGCCCTCGGTGCGGTGCATGTCCACGGGGATTCCACGACCGTTGTCCACCACGCGGACGGCGCCGTCCTCGAGGATCGTGACCTGGATCGTGTCGCAATGACCGGCCAGGGCCTCATCGACGGAGTTGTCGACGATCTCATACACCAGGTGGTGGAGTCCGCGCTCCCCCGTCGAACCGATGTACATGCCGGGGCGCTTGCGCACCGCCTCCAGGCCTTCGAGCACCTGAATGGCGTCTGCCCCGTACTCGGTGGGTGTCCCCGTGGGGATGGGTGCGGCGTCGTCGGCCGCGTCCTCGGGAACGCTGTCGGGGTTCTGGGACGTCATGGGTGAAGGCGCTCCACATCTGTCGGAGGGATCGGCTCCACTCTACCAAGTTCGTCGCGCTCAGATCGGTTATACGGCCCTGTGGCGCGATGAAATCGGCACAGATATGGCGGGACGTGGGTCATCCGTAGGTATCGCGAGGGCCCCGCCCTGGAACGGCTCTGGTGCCCCATTTCCACGAGGGGACGTCCGGCCCGATGAATCGCACGGTCACGACCCCCGCCTCGGGATACCGACGCACGATCTCGGTGAGGATCTGCGCCCGCATCAGCTGAAGCTGCTTCGCCCAGGCCGTCGAATCGGCCTGGATGGTCAGCGTGCCGTCGTGGAACGACACCGGACGCGTGCGCTCGGCGGTGTCGGATCCGGCGACCTCGGCCCACGTGCGCACCACGTCCTCGCGCGCCAGCTGGCCCTCCCAACCCGCCTGGCGCGTGAGCTCCGTGAGCACGTCGGCCACACCGCGCGGGTCGCGCCCCGCTGTGAACGGCTGGTTCTCGTCGTCGCGCACCCGGCGCCGCCGGCGCCATGACTTCGACGACGGCTTCAGCCCGCGCAGCCGGAGGTAAGTCGCGACCGTCTCCGGCACCTGCTCCGACGAGACGTCATCCATCGTGCGGCTCCTCCTCCGGGAGGATACGACCCGCATCCACCCGCACCACCTGGGTGCGCAGCGGCGGCGGCACATCCTGCTCCACCGCCGCGGTGACCACGACCTGCTCGTATCCCCGGGCGACCTCGGCGAGGCGCACTCGTCGATCGGCATCGAGCTCCGCGAACACGTCGTCGAGGATCAGCACCGGATCACCGAGCAGCGAATCGGCGCGAAGGAGCTCCGCTGACGCGAGGCGAAGCGACAACGCGACCGACCAGGATTCCCCGTGCGATGCGTAGCCCTTGACCGGGAGCCCTCGCACCTTCAGCACCAGGTCGTCACGGTGGGGACCGACCAGTGTGACGCCGCGCTCGAGCTCCGCCGTGCGTCGCGCGGCCAGGGCGTTGCGGAACTGGTCTGCGATGGGCGTCGCCGACACCGCGCTCTCGCTTCCGGTCTCGTCTTCCTCCGGATCACCGCCTTCGACCGACAGCGCCCACTGCAGCCGAGGCCGATGGTCTGCGCCCGCGATGGCCGTATAAGCGTCGGCGACGGGGGTCGCGAGGTCATCGGCGAGGCGCAGGCGCGCCTCGATCACCTGGGCGCCGAGCGTCACGAGCTTGTCATCCCACACATCCAGCGTCGACAGACCGTCGCCCTTCACGCCGCGGGCACGCGCGGACTTCAGCAGTGCGTTTCGCTGCTTGAGCACGCGATCGTAATCCTGCAGCACCGAAGCCATGCGCGGTGCGCGCTGGATGAGGAGCTGATCGGCGAACCGGCGGCGAGCCGAGGGGTCACCCCGCACGATCTGCAGGTCTTCGGGAGCGAAGAGGACGACCTGCGCATATCGGGGAAGCTCGGCGGTCTTCACCGGTGAGCCGTTCACGCGCGCCTTGTTGGACCCCTGCCGGTTGACCTGCAGTTCGAGGGTGACGCGTCGCTCGCCGTGACCGAGTCGGGTGCGGATGAACGCCGACTCCTTGCCCTCCCGCACCATCGGGGCATCCTGCGACACCCGGTGAGAGCCGAGTGTGGCGAAGTAGGCGATCGCCTCGGCGAGGTTCGTCTTGCCCTGGCCGTTCCGACCCACGAACACGTTCGGACCGGGTCGCAGCGCCACATCGGCAGCCGCATAGTTGCGGAAGTCGACGAGTGAGAGCTGCTCCACGATCACCGGTACAGCCTAATGATCGCCTCGGACGTCACCCGGATGCGCTCACCTCAGCAGCAGGTTCGGCTGGAGCAGGTACTTGAACGTGTCCTCTCCGCCCTTGTCCACCGAGGTCTGGGGCGTGATCAGCACGGGGCTGAGCTTGTTCGCGTTCTCGCTCGAGGTGAAGGTCACGCGCGCGAACTCGCTGCGCACCGCACCGAGCGACTCGAGGAGGTACTGCGGATTCAGTCCGAGCGTGACATCGTCGCCGCCGGACAGGGTCGCGTCGACGGATTCGCTGGCCCGCGCCTGCTCGGTGCCGGAGGCATCCATCGAGACGCTGTCGGCTGCGAACGTGAACCGGAGCGGGGCGGAGCGGTCGAGAACCAGCGCCACACGACGCACGGCCTCGGCGAGATCGGCGGTGTTCACGACAGCGTGGTGCTCGGTCTGCTCCGGGAACAGACGGCGGACCGGCGGGAAGTTGCCCTTGATGAGGAGCGAGGTGACGGTCTTGTTCCCCGCGGTGAAGGCGATGATCTCGCGGTCGCCGCTGCCCGAGAAGGCGATCGAGATGTCACCCGAGTGCGCGAAGGTCTTGCCGACCTCGGTCAGCGTGCGCGCGGGCACGAGTGCCGTGGCGTCGGAACCGGTCGTTCCGCCGTCCCACGGGATCTCGCGGAGCGCGACGCGATAGCGATCCGTCGCCACCAGGCTCAGGCGACTCCCGGTCACTTCCAGCTGCACGCCGGTGAGAACGGGGGTGACGTCGTCACGGGACGCGGCGAAGGCGACCTGCGCGATGGCGGTCGCGAACTCCTCCCCGGGAACCAGCCCCGATTCACCCGACACCTCGGGAATCGCCGGGTACTCCTCGACGGGCATGGAGGACAGGGTGAAGCGTGCGGAACCGCACGTGAGCACGACGCCGTCTTCGGGATCGACCGAGATCTGAATCGGCGCGTTCGGCAGACGACTGGCGATGTCTGACAGGAGACGGCCGTGAACCAGGATCGTGCCCGGGTCGTCGACCGTCGCGTCGATGGTCGTTCGGGCCGAGGCCTCGTAGTCGAACGCCGACAGCGACAGCCCTTCGTCCGACGTCTCGATCAGCACGCCCGCGAGAATCGGCTGCGGGTTGCGCTGAGGAAGGAGCTTGACGACGAATGAGACGGCTTCGCTGAAGACATCGCGATTGACCTGGAATCTCACGTACGCTCCCTCGACCTCGGGCATGGGGTTTCTCATGCTACTGCCCTGTGCGGCCCATGCTAGTGCCCGACCGGCGCTCGTCCGCATCCGTGCCGGCGCATCCGATCCCTCGAGCTCGAACCCTTGAGGTCATCGAATCGCCCTCTGCTTAAGTTCTTGTTCTTCATCTTGTTAACAACTGTGGAAACTGTGGATAAGTCGGTGGATCCCAGTGCGCTCTAGAGAACTACAAACGTGTGAGATGTGGAATCGATGCGGAATCACGCGGGAAGCCGTCTGTGGGGAAACAGCGGGGTCACGGCGTCTTCCACAGGTGGATGCCGTTTCGTTCACATGTCGAGGCGATGCATCCCCAGTTATCCACAGGTTTTCCACACTGTGAAGAACGCACATGATGGCGTGGCTATGCGTCCGCTGTCAAGTGCGGATGTGAGGTGAGGGAACCCTCAGCGCATTCGGCCGAGCTGCGCGGTGATCTCGGTCACCTGGTTGTAGATCGAGCGACGCTCCTTCATGAGGTCGCTGATCTTCTTGTATGCGTACATGACGGTCGTGTGGTCGCGGTTGCCGAACAGCTGACCGATCTTCGGAAGCGACAGGTTCGTGCGCTCACGGCACAGGTACATGGCGATCTGCCGGGCGATGGCCACGGCCTGCGAACGGCTGGAGCCGTAGAGGTCGTCGACGGTGAGCTTGAAGTACTGAGCGGTCGCCTGGATGATGTCGGTCGGCGAGATGACGTTCGCGTCGTCCTGATCGACGATGTCGCGGAGCACCGTCTGTGCCAGCGACATGTCGAGGTTCGACCGGTTCAGACTGGCGAAGGCCGAGACGCGGATGAGGGCGCCCTCCAGCTCCCGGATGTTCGAGGACACGACCGTCGCGATGTACTCCAGCACCTCGTCCGGGATGTGCAGTCGCTCGCTCTGCGCCTTCTTGCGCAGGATCGCGATGCGGGTCTCGAGATCGGGAGCCTGCACATCCGTGATCAGTCCCCACTCGAAGCGGGAGCGCATCCGATCCTCGAAGCCGGTGAGGTGCTTCGGAGGCACGTCGCTCGTGATCACGACCTGCTTGTCGTGATCGTGCAGCGTGTTGAAGGTGTGGAAGAAGGCCTCCTGCGTCTCGGCGCGACCCTGGAGGAACTGGATGTCGTCGATGAGGAGGATGTCGACGTCGCGGTAGCGCGCCTGGAACGCCGAGCCGCGGTTGTTCGCGATCGAGTTGATGAAGTCGTTCGTGAACTCTTCGCTCGAGACGTATCGCACGCGAATGCCCGAGTACAGACTCATCGCGTAGTCGCCGATGGCGTGCAAAAGATGCGTCTTGCCGAGCCCCGAGTCGCCGTAGATGAACAGCGGGTTGTAGGCCTTCGCGGGGGCTTCGGCGACGGCGACCGCCGCTGCGTGGGCGAAGCGGTTGGACTGGCCGATGACGAAGTTGTCGAAGGTGTACTTCGGGTTGAGGCGGGTGTCGTTGCGAGATGTGCTTCCCGAAGACTCGACCGGTTCCTCGAAGACCTGTCGCGCGGCCGGCATGGGCGACATCGACGGCGCCGGGACCGCCAGCTCCTGGATCGGGACGGGAGCCGTCAGGTGGGCGTCGATGATGTCGGGATTGACGACGACACGGAAGGTCGCCGCCGGCGGGTCGTAGGCGCCGTTCTGCTCGACGTGGGCGAGCGCCTCCATGATGGGAGCTCGCAGACGCTTGTTCAGCTGAGCGGCGGTGAGGTCGTTGGGCACGTCGAGATAGAGGGTGCCGCCCATGACACCCTGAGGGACGGCGAGGTTCAGAAAGCCGTGGAGCTGAGGAGTGACACGGTCGTCGACGGCGAGGGCCTCCAGAACACGCCCCCAGACGGGGACATCTGGAATCTCGTGCTGCGACATGTAGCCCCCGGGGAAAGTAGATGTTCCACGCCCGCGAGATGACACCGCGCAACCTGTGGATAACTGACCGTGCCACGCTAGTCAGCGGCAGGGCTGCGAGCAAACTCCACTGTAGTTCCGGGCCGCGTGTCCTGACCAGCGGCTTCCCAGCCTTTGTGGATAATGTCGCTTTCGCGCGCGCAGGTTTGAGTCCTGAACGCTGTCGACGTATCCTTACTCAGTTGACTTATGCCCTCGCGGCAGTACTGATACCCCGTCCCCGGAAGAGCGTCCCGAGGACACCCCATCCGGAAGAGATCTCATGAGCAAGCGCACTTTCCAGCCCAACAACCGTCGTCGTGCCAAGAAGCACGGCTTCCGCGCCCGCATGCGCACCCGTGCCGGCCGTGCCATCCTCTCGGCTCGTCGCGCCAAGGGCCGCGACGCCCTCTCGGCCTGATCACACGGTGCTCGCGAGGCAGAACCGACTGACCCGCGGAGCGGAATACAAGGCCGTCGTCCGCCGGGGTGCGCGGTGCGCCGGGGCGAATTCCATCACCTACGTGGTCCAGTCGGGAGACGACAGGGCTGCGCGTTTCGGTTTCATCGTGAGCAAGCAGGTCGGTTCAGCCGTCGTCCGAAACACCGTGCGGCGACGGCTGAAGGCTGTCTGCGCGGGGGCGCTGACCGATGTCCGGCCCGGTGCTGACGTGGTCATCCGTGCGCTCCCGGGCTCGGCGAAGGCCGACTTCGCACAACTGCGTGACGAGGTCGCACGGTGCCTGGCGAGGCGGGCGGCATGAGTGTTCTGCCCTCGTATGCCGTCGGTGCCGGCCGTTGGACCGCATCCGATTCACTTCGTGCGATACCGCTTCTGCCCCGGAACGCCGCTCTGGCGTTGCTTCACGGCTACCGGGCGACCATCTCGCACACGTACGGTGACGTGTGCAAGTACTACCCCTCATGCACCGCCTACTCGGTGGCCGCGGTACAGCAGTACGGCGCCGTGGTGGGAAGTGCGATGACCGCCGCGCGCCTCGCGCGGTGCCACCCCTGGGCGAAGGGCGGCGTCGACGACGTGCCGCTTCGTGAGGACTTCCGTCACGACATCACCCCGCAGGGTTTCGTCGTTCCTGGCTCCACCGGAAAGGACTGATCCCGCGCATGGATCTTCTGAGCTTCGCTTCGTCGGCGACCGAGACATCGGGCGGCGGTGGTTTCGATCTGATCGGCACCATCCTCTGGCCCCTGAAGTGGCTGGTCGAGCTCGTGCTCGTCGCCTGGCACTGGCTGTTCACCGCGATGGGCCTGCCGGCAGCCGAGGGTCTCACGTGGGTGCTCTCGATCGTCGGTCTCGTGATCGTCGTGCGCTCGGCGATGATTCCGCTGTTCGTGCGGCAGATCAAGAGCCAGCGGAAGATGATGGAAATCGCCCCTGAACTGCGAAAAGTTCAGGAGAAGTACAAGGGAAAGCGCGATCAGCTCTCGCGGGAGGCGATGAGCCGGGAGACGATGGCGCTGTACAAGAAGCACGGCACCACTCCGGTGTCGAGCTGTCTGCCGCTCCTGGTGCAGATGCCGGTGTTCTTCGCGCTGTTCAGCGTGCTGAACGACGTCACACGGCACGCACAGGCCGGCATCGGCGGTGTGGGCCTGCTCAATGCGGAGCTGACACAGGAGTTCTACGACGCGAAGCTCTTCGGCGTCGCATCGCTCCACGAGACCCTGATCGACGCCATCAACTCGGGCAACACCACGGCGATCATCATCCTGGTGACCCTCGTGGTGCTCATGATCGCCTCGCAGTTCTTCACACAGCTCCAGATCATCTCGAAGAACCTCTCCCCCGAAGCCAAGACCGGCCAGGCGTACCAGATGCAGAAGATCATGCTGTACGTGCTGCCGTTCGCGTTCGTCTTCTCGGGCGTGTTCTTCCCGCTCGGTGTCGTCATCTACTGGTTCGTGTCGAACCTGTGGACGATGGGGCAGCAGTTCCTCGTCATCCGAGAGATGCCCACCCCCGGGTCGGACGCGGCGAAGGCCCGCGAGGAGCGGCTGGCCCGCAAGGGCAAGGCCATCGACTCCTCCGGCAAGGTGGTGTCGATGGAGAAGTACCAGGCGGAGCAGCAGCGTCTCGTCGAGGAGGCCGAGCGGGCCAAGGCCGCACAGCCCAAGCGGCAGCAGCCGGTCGGCAAGCAGCGGGCGAAGAAGCAGGCGCAGAAGCAGTCCGGACCGTCGGGCGGCAACGGCCCATCGGGTAACGCGAAGTCCTGATCACGGAACGACCCAGAGGAATGATGAGCAGCAACTCCGACACCGCCACCACGTCCGCTCCGGACCGCTCCCCCGCGACGGTCGAGCAGCTCGAGCAGGAGGGTGACGTCGCCGCAGACTTCATCGAGGAGCTCCTCGACATCGCCGACATCGACGGCGACCTCGGACTCGACGTACGGGCCGGGCGAGCATACGTCTCTGTCGAGGCTGAGGAAGAGGA
>NZ_DEPK01000088.1:0-7601 GCF_002358725.1 Microbacterium sp. UBA3394 | reverse complement strand
CGGCCCTATCCGCACGTGGACGTGTGCGTCGTCGACCGCGAGACCGGTCTCGAACCGGCCGGCGCCGGGACGGGGGAGCTGTGGGTGCGCGGTCCCAGCGTCTTCGCGGGATATCTCTTCGACGACGACGCGACCACGCGAGCCCGTGCCGGGGAGTGGTTGCGCAGCGGCGACATCGTCCACCGCGACGACGACGGAGTGCACACCATCGTCGATCGCCTGAAGGACATCTACATCTCCGGCGGTGAGAACGTCGCACCCGCCGAGGTCGAGCGCGCCCTGGTTCTGCATCCGCTCATCGCCGCCGCGGCCGTCGTCGGCGTCCCCGACCCGGTCTGGGGTGAACGCGGCGTGGCGTTCTGCGTCGTCCGACGCGGAGCGAAGCTGTCGGCCGATGAGGTGCTCGCCCATGCGAAGACTCACCTCGCCGGTTTCAAGGTGCCGGTCGCCGTGGCCTTCGTCGAGGCGCTGCCGACGTCGGCGATAGACAAGATCGCCCGCGCGCGGCTGCGCGAGCGGGCTGTCCGCGTGGTGGAGGGGGTGTCGCGTGAGCACATCCGCTGACGTCGAGCCGGACGCGCCCGCCGTGTCGAAGGCGACAGGGCGACCACTCACCAAACGTGGCGAGGCGACCCGCCGACGCCTCCTCGAGGCCGCCGAGCAGGTCTTCGCCGAGCAGGGGTACCACGAGGCGTCCATCGTCAAGATCACCGAGCGCGCCGGCATCGGGCTCGGTACCTTCTACCTCTACTTCGACAGCAAGCAGGCCGTCTTCGAAGCGCTGGTGATCGACCTGAATCGCCGCGTGCGCCACTCGATGAGCGAGGCGATGGCCAGCGCATCCAGTCGCCTCGAGGCCGAACGTGCCGGATTCGCGGGCTTCTTCCGTTTCACCGCCGCACACCCCGCCCTCTACCGCGTGGTGCGCGAAGCCGAATTCGTCTCACCCGACACGCTGCACCTGCACTACACCCGCATCGTCGACGGCTACGAAGAGGGCCTTCGGGCGGCGCAACGGGTCGGCGACGTCGACCGCCGCCTCGATCCCACCGTGACGGCCTGGGCGCTCATGGGCATGGGAGAACTCATCGGGATGCGGTTCCTGCTGTGGGAGCGCGACGCCGACGGCGTGCCTCCCGAAGAACTCGACGCGCACGTGTTCGACGCGATGATGCGCTTCATCGACAACGCCCTCGCCCCCCGAGGCCGAACGGAAGGAACGACGGATGCCTGAACAGACCCTGGCGGGAAAGCGGGCGCTGGTCACCGGCGGCGCGAGCGGGATCGGCCTGGCGTGCGCCGAGGCCTTCGCCGCCCGTGGCGCGGAGGTGACGGTCGCCGACCTCAACCGCGATGCTGCGGCCGAGGCCGCCGAGCGCCTCGGCGGGAGCTCGTGGGCGGTCGACCTGTCCGACACCACCGCGCTCGACGACCTGCGATTGGACGTCGACATCCTCGTCAACAACGCCGGCATCCAACGCGTCGCACCGATCACCGAGGTGGTCCCCGACGATTTCCGGCTGTTGCTGCGCCTCATGCTCGAGGCGCCGTTCCTGCTCGTGCGTGCGGCGCTGCCGCACATGTACGAGCAGGGCTGGGGCCGGATCATCAACGTCTCCAGTGCTCACGGCCTGCGCGCCAGCGCCTACAAGTCCGCCTACGTGTCGGCCAAGCACGGCCTGGAGGGATTGTCCAAGGTCACGGCGCTCGAGGGCGCCGCGCACGGGGTGACGAGCAACTGCATCAATCCCGCCTACGTGCGCACCCCGCTCGTGGAGAAGCAGATCGCCGACCAGGCCCGCATCCACGGAATCGAGGAGTCGGAGGTGGTCGAGAAGATCATGCTGACCGAGTCGGCCGTGAAGCGTCTCATCGAACCTGACGAGGTCGCCTCGCTGGCCACGTGGCTGGCCGGGCCGGACGCGGGCATGGTCACCGGCGCGTCGTACACCATGGACGGTGGATGGACCGCCCGATGAGCGTGCAGACGTACCGCACCGTCGACGTGGCGGTGCCCGGCGGCCCGCTGCACGCCGCGGTCTGGGAGCCGACTGGTGCCACCGCCGAGACGCCGACGATCCTCGCCGTGCACGGGGTCACCTCGTCGCACCTCGCGTGGGCGTGGGTCGCTCAGCGTCTTGCCGACGTGCGCGTGATCGCGCCCGATCTGCGAGGACGCGGACGAAGCAACGACGTGGCAGGACCCGCCGGTCTCGCCGTGCACGCGGACGATCTGGAACTGCTGCTCGACGCCGTCGGGGTGTCGCGGGCGATCGTCGCGGGCCATTCCATGGGCGGTTTCGTCTCGGTCGTCTTCGCCCACCGGCATCCGGAGCGCGTGTCGCGCCTGGTGCTCGTTGACGGCGGGCTGCCGCTTGCCGTTCCGACCGGGATGGATCCGGATGAGACGATGACGGCCGTGCTCGGCCCCACCGCCGCGCGCCTGTCGATGCGGTTCGACGACGAAGCCGCGTACCTGGCGTTCTGGCGCGAGCATCCCGCCTTCGCCGGCGCCTGGGAGCCGCGGTTGGACGACTACTTCGCGTACGACCTCGTGCCGGCCGCCGACGGGGGGCACCGTCCGGCCACGGGATACGCCGTCACGCGTGACGACACGGCCGACATGACCACCGGCACGACGCTGCCCGACGCGCTGCGTTCGCTGTCGCATCCCACGACGCTCGTCACCGTGCCGCGCGGGCTGCAGAACGAGGAGCCAGGGCTCTACCCGGCGGCGCACCTCGATGCGGTGCTCCGCGCGCATCCGGGAATCGATCATCGCCGCGTGGACGGATTCAACCACTACACGATCGTCATGTCGGATGACGGCGCCGACGTCGTCGCGCGCATCCTCCGATCCCACCTCGCCCTCGTCTGACCCTTCTCGCGAGGCCCGGGCGTGGCGATAAACCAGTTCGCGCCCGAGACGCACCGCATTGCGTGGTTTCTCGCGGCGGAAGTGGTTTCTCGATGAACAGGATGCGCGGGGGCGCGCGCGGGGCGGGCGAGTCAGCGGCGGGCGGCGGCGATGCGCGACGTGAGCTGGTGCGCGTGGGAGAGCAGAGTGCGGCCGAGGTCGGGGAGCCGATCGGCCGAGAATCGGAACTCGACACCGGTGAGGCTCAGCGCCCACTGCGGGTGGCCCTCACGGTCGAAGACCGCCGCGCCCATGCCCCAGCTGCCCTCGACGATCAGCCCCGGATTCACGGCGTAGCCGCGCGCGGTCGTCTCCCGCAGTCTCGCGCGCATGCGGTCGGGGGAGTGGCTCGGTCCCCACGACGCCTCGATCTCGGGGTGTCGAGCCAGGTAGGCGTCCACATCGTGGTGCGGCAGGAATGCGAGGATTGCGATCCCCGCCGACGCGACCCCCAGGGGGAAGCGCACGCCCTCCGACAGCACGAAAGAGCGGATCGGGAAGCTGCCTTCTTCTCGCAGCAGGCACACCGTCTCGTCGCCTCGGCGCACCGACAGGAACGCGCTCTCCTCGGTGCGCACCGCGAGCGATCGAACCACGTCGCGCCCGACGGCGGTGATGTCGTAGCGGGATGCGGCCACCGACCCCATGAGGTAGAGCTCGGGACCCGGCATCCATCTTCCGATCTCCTCGTCGTGGTCGACGAGCCCCTCGTGGGCGAGGGCGGTGAGGAGCCGATGCGTGGTCGGTCGCGTCAGGCCGGCTCGACGGGCGAGGTCGCCGACGGCGGCGCCGTCGGCTCCGGCAGAGGTCACCAGGCGCAACAGCGCGGCAGCGCGCGCGATCGCCTGCGCGCCCGGCACGGTCGCCTGTGCGCGACGGGAAGAAGGGGTGTCCACGATGTGGACGGTACGCGCCATCGCATCCACATCGCAAGAGCCCGCTGGTGACGCGCGGATCACCGGGGGAGGATGGATGCGACGACGAAGGAGTGCGTGTGATCGACAAGACGTATCCATCGGCGGCCGAGGCGGTCGCCGACATCCCCGACGGAGCATCGCTCGCGGTGGGGGGCTTCGGACTCTCCGGAAACCCCATCGCCCTCATCGAGGCGCTCCTGGCCCAGGGCACGAGCGACCTCAGCGTCGTGAGCAACAACTGCGGCGTCGACGACTGGGGCCTCGGCGTGCTGCTGCGTGCCAAGCGCATCCGCAAGATGACCTCGTCGTACGTCGGGGAGAACAAGGAGTTCGAACGGCAGTTCCTGTCGGGCGAACTCGAGCTCGAGCTGACCCCGCAGGGCACGCTCGCGGAGAAGTTGCGCGCGGGCGGATCCGGCATCGCCGCGTTCTATACGCAGACCGGCGTCGGCACGCAGGTCGCCGAGGGGGGACTCCCGCAGCGCTACGACGGCGCCGGCGGCATCGCCCTGGCGTCACCGGCGAAGGACGTGCGCAGCTTCACCGTGAACGGCTCGCAGAAGGACTTCCTGCTCGAGGAGGCGATCAGCACGGACTTCTCCCTCGTGCACGCGCTGCGCGGCGACCGTCACGGCAACCTCGTCTTCAACAAGGCCGCGCGCAACTTCAATCCGCTCGCCGCCATGGCCGGACGCGTGTGCATCGCGCAGGTCGAGGAGCTGGTCGAGCCCGGCGCCATCGATCCCGACGATGTGCACCTTCCCGGCGTCTTCGTGCATCGCCTCGTCGAGGTCGGCACGGATATCGAGAAGCGCATCGAGCGGCGCACGGTCCGCACGGAACAGGAGGTGTGAGATGGCCCTCACCCGTATCGAGATGGCCGCCCGTGCCGCTCAGGAACTCGCCGACGGCTCGTATGTGAACCTCGGCATCGGTCTGCCGACCCTCGTGCCCAACCATGTGCCGGACGGGGTGACCGTCGTGCTCCAGTCCGAGAACGGCATCCTCGGGGTAGGGCCCTACCCGACCGAAGACGCTGTCGACCCCGACCTCATCAATGCCGGCAAGGAGACCGTCACGACCCTTCCGGGTACCGCCTTCTTCGACTCGGCGACGAGCTTCGGAATGATCCGCGGCGGAAAGATCGACGCCGCGATCCTGGGTGCGATGCAGGTCTCGCGAACGGGGGATCTGGCGAACTGGATGATCCCCGGCAAGATGGTCAAGGGCCCCGGCGGAGCGATGGACCTCGTGCACGGGGCCGGAAAGGTGATCGTGCTGATGGAACACGTCGCCAAGGACGGATCCGCCAAGATCGTCGACGAGTGCTCGCTGCCCCTCACCGGGCGCGGGGTCGTCGACCGCATCATCACCGACCTCGCCGTGATCGATGTCACCGACGACGGGCTCGTTCTGATCGAAGTCGCCCCGGGGGTCGAGGTCGCCGACGTCGTCGCGGCCACCGAGCCGACGCTGCACATCTCCGACGCGCTCACCGCCGTCGCCGTCGATCCCGCTCTCGAAGGGAGCACCCCATGATCCCCGACGACATCGTCATCGTCGCCGCCGCCCGCACCCCGCAGGGTCGCCTCAAGGGCCAGCTCGCCCCCCTCACCGCCGTGCAGCTCGGTGCGACCGCCATCCGCGGTGCGCTCGAGCGCGGTGGCGTACCCGCAGACGCGGTCGACGCGGTGCTGGTCGGGCAGGTGCTCCCCGCCGGTGCGGGGCAGAACCCCGCCCGGCAGGCGGCGATCGCCGCGGGAATCGGGTGGGATGTGCATGCCGCGAGCGTGAACAAGGTCTGCCTGTCCGGACTCACCGCCGTCATCGACGGCGCCCGCATGCTCGCGCTCGGCGACGCGACCGTGGTCGTGGCCGCCGGCATGGAGTCGATGACCCGCGCACCGCATCTGATGATGGGCTCGCGGAACGGCTGGGCGTACGGATCGGTCGAAGTGCTCGACCACATGGCGTACGACGGGCTCACCGACGCGTATAACGAAGAGAGCATGGGCGCGTCGACCGAACGCCACAACGACCGACTCGGTCTCACGCGACAGGTGCAGGACGCCGTCGCCGCGCGCTCGCATCAGCGGGCCGCCGCCGCACACGAGGCCGGCGTGTTCGAGCACGAGATCGTGCCGGTGGAGATCCCCCAGCGCAAGGGAGACGCGCTGGTCGTGAACCGCGATGAGGGCGTGCGTCCCGAGACGACCGTCGAGTCACTGGCGAAGCTTCGCCCGGCGTTCGCCGAGGGCGGTTCCATCACGGCCGGCAACGCGTCGCAGATCTCCGACGGCGCCTCTGCCGTCGTGCTCACCACCCGCTCGCATGCCGATGAGAACGGCTGGAAGGTGCTCGCCGTCATCGGGGCATCGGGTCAGGTCGCCGGCCCCGACAATTCCCTCCACGCCCAGCCGGCCCGTGCGATCGAGAAGGCGTGCGCCAAGCAGGGGATCGCGCCGGCAGATCTCGACATCGTCGAGATCAACGAGGCGTTCGGCGCGGTCGTCGCGCGCTCCCAGGCCGAGCTCGGCCTGTCGGACGAGGTCGTCAATCCCCACGGCGGCGGCATCGCCATCGGACATCCGATCGGGGCCTCTGGCAATCGCCTCGTCGTCCACGCCGTCCACGAGCTGCTGCGGCGCGGCTCCGGCACCGCCGCGGTGGCCCTGTGCGGTGGCGGTGGCCAGGGCGACGCCCTCATCCTCACGCGCTGACGCGAACGAGAGCCCCGAGGCGACGCGCCTCGGGGCTCTCGTCGGGACGAGGAGTGGTGGTCAGCGTCCTCTGGCGAGGCGCTTCTTCATGAGCTTCTCCTCCTTGCCGGCCACGGGGGAGTCCTGCGGGATGTTGCGCCCGCGCGCTGCCCGACGGGTGTCGACGACGGCGCCGATCGCCAGGGCCAGGGAGATGCCCCAGCTCAGCCAGGCGAGCGCCGTGCGCCACGTGAAGGGTTCGTTGTTGCGGATGCTGCGCAGCAGCGTCACGCCGCCGGTGACCGCCGAGAGAATTCCGGTGCCGAAGAGATACTGACGCATGCCGCAACGCTAGCGCGGGTATCGCCGCGGCGTCGCCCCTTGACACTGCGCCGCTCGGCCGTCAAGCGGCGTTTGCGCGAAACACGGCGCTGTTAGCCTGAAGGCCCGATCACCGTCAGGAGCCCCTGTGACCCAGGCCGAATTCGTCGTCGTCGCCAACCGTCTGCCCGTGGACAATGCCGGGCCGGGTGAAGGGGAAGACGGCTGGCGCCGCTCGCCGGGGGGCCTCGTCACCGCTCTGGAGCCGGTGATGAAGCAGACCGACGGCGCCTGGGTTGGATGGCCGGGGCAGGCTGATCTCGACGTCGAGCCGTTCGACTTCGACGGCACCCGCCTCATCCCGGTCGCCCTCAGTGCGGACGAGATCGAGAAGTACTACGAGGGCTTCTCCAACGACACCATCTGGCCGCTCTACCACGACGTCATCGCCGCCCCACGCTATCGACGCGTGTGGTGGGACGCATACGTGCGGGTGAATCGGCGATTCGCCGAAGCGGCGGCGGACGCCGTCGCAGAAGGCGGCACCGTGTGGGTGCAGGATTACCAGCTGCAGCTCGTTCCGAAGATGCTGCGCGAGATGCGTCCCGATCTCACGATCGGCTACTTCCACCACATTCCGTTCCCCGCATACGGCCTGTACTCGCAGCTTCCGTGGCGACGGCTCGTGCTCGAAGGTCTGCTCGGAGCCGACGTCATCGGCTTCCAGCGCGTTGCCGACGCGGGGAA
>NZ_DEPK01000152.1:0-2689 GCF_002358725.1 Microbacterium sp. UBA3394 | reverse complement strand
GCGAAGACGATGCCCACGACGACCCCGTCGCCGGTGAGCACCGGTCCGCCGGAATTGCCGGGACGCACGAGCGCCTCGAGGGTGTAGATCTCCCGGGGCTCGGACCGGTCGGAGTAGATGTCCGGGACCGGAACGGTGCCGGTGGAGAGCACCTGCGCGTTGTTCTGGGTGAAGGGCCCGCCCAGCGGGTAGCCCTGCACGACGGCGGCGGACCCAGGAGTGAGCACGTCACCGAGCGCCAGCGGCTGGGCATCGAGCCCGTCGACGGCGATCACGGCGATGTCGTCGACGGCGTCGAAGTACACGACACGACCGGCGAGCGCTTGGCCGCCGGGGAGCTGCACGAGCGGCTCGTCGACCCCCGCGATCACGTGTGCGTTCGTGACGACGCGATCGGCGGCGATGACGAACCCGCTCCCGGTGGAGCTCGTGCCGCACGCATACGCGGTGCCGGAGACGCGCGCGACGGATGCCGCCGCGGCGGCGAGTTCGGGGTCGTCGAGGGCGATCGGCGGCTCCGTCGCCTCGGCCTGCGGCGCGAGCAGCTCCCCCAACCGGGGGATGCCGTCATCGAGCACGATCGCGCGCAGCTGGGCCATCGCCTGCGACACCGGCGTCGGCGTGTAGCGATCGATCGTCTGCAGCACCTGCGAGGATCCGATGGCCGGAGCGAGCATCGGCGCGCCGGTGGCGGTGACGCTCGCGCCGATGAGGGACAGGGCGAGGGCGGTGGCCACCACGCCGGCGGCCGCCCCCAGCAGCCGGTCGATGATGCGCAGCGGCGTGCGGTCGACGCCGGAGCGGATCTTGCCGGCGATGCCCGCGCCGATCGCCGTCCCGCCGAGCACGAGAACGAGGGCGAGCCCCACGACGACGAGCGAGCGCCACTCGGGATAGGGCCACGCATCGTTGACCAGGGGCACGAGCCACCACGCCGCGAGTACGCCGACGACCAGGCCGATGAGGGAGCCGAGACTGGCGATGAAGCCGCGCGCGGCGCCCACGATCAGCGCGATGACGAGCATCACGATCAGCACGATGTCCAGCAGCAGCACGAGTCCTCCCCCTCGCACCCTAGACGCCACAGCTATGAGAGCGCCGGGCGATGCCGGCGGAGCCGCGGTTGGACTTCTGGTCACACCGACACTAAGATCGGTCGCGGAGGAAATGGTCATGGTGACACGAAGTGCCGAGAGCCGCGATGACGTCACGCGCGTCGCCGTCTCGACGGTCATCTTCACCGTGCGCCGTCAGGGCGAGGCCATCTCCCTCAGCCTGCCTCTGGTGCGCCGCACCCGCGATCCCCACGAGGGACGGTGGGCGCTCCCCGGAGGGTGGCTCGACATCTCCGAGGGGCTGGATGCCGCCGCCTCGCGGACGCTCGCCGAGACCACCGGTCTCCAGCCGAGCTACCTCGAGCAGCTCTACGCCTTCGGCGACGTCGACCGCTCCCCCGGCCGCGTGGTCTCGATCATCTACTGGGCGCTGCTGCGCCAAGACGACGTGGATGCGCAGCTGGCCGCCCACGCCGCGGCCGGCGACGCCCCCGAGAACGTCGCGTGGTTCGATGCGACGGACCTGCCACGGCTCGCCTTCGACCACAACGAGATCGTCGACTACGCGCTGTGGCGCCTGCGCAACAAGGTCGGCTACAGCCGCATCGCACACGGCCTGCTCGCCGACGAGTTCACCCTCGCCGAACTGCGCGAGGTCTACGAGGCGATCCTGCGCCGGCGCCTGGACCCCGCGAACTTCCGGCGTCAGGCCGAAGGGTCGGGAACGCTCATCCCGACCGAGCGGTTCCGCACCGGAAGCCATCGCCCCGCACGCCTCTACCGCTACAACCGCGACGTCGAGCTGGCCGATCGCGGGCCGCTCGGCGCGCGCATCTGACCGCCACCACCGAGAGAAGAGAGGACGCCATGGCCGCCACCCCCGTCACGCTGCAGCCCCGTCCCACCGACGCTTCCGTCGACCACCTCATCCAGCGCATCGTCACCGGCTCCGACCCGGCCGACACGTGCTCGGCAGACCTCGCCGACGGCCCGTGGGAGATCGATACCCGGCCCGGCTACGGCCCGGGCGCGTCGATGGGCGACGTGATCCCCACCGGCGCGCCCCGGCAGGGCGAGCTGCCCGCCGAGTACCGCGAGGCGAGCGACGCCGAGCTCGACGCACGCATTCGCGCCGCCAAGGACACGCTCGGCGACCGCGTCGTCGTGCTCGGGCATTTCTATCAGCGCGAAGAGGTCGTCACCCACGCGGACTACGTCGGCGACTCCTTCCAGCTCGCGAACGCCGCGCTGGAGCACCCCGATGCCGAGGCGATCGTCTTCTGCGGCGTGCATTTCATGGCCGAGACCGCCGACCTGCTGTCCCGGCCGGAGCAGGCGGTCATCCTCCCGAATCTCGCGGCCGGCTGCTCCATGGCCGACATGGCCGATATCGACCAGGTCGAGGAATGCTGGGAGCAGCTCGAAGAGGTCTACGGAGACATGACCGCCACGGATGCGGACGGGCGCGTGCCGATCATCCCCGTCACGTACATGAACTCCTCCGCCGCCATCAAGGGCTTCGTCGGCCGCCACGGGGGCATCGTCTGCACGTCCTCGAACGCACGCACCGTGCTGGAGTGGGCGTTCGAGCGCGGACGCCGCGTGCTCTTCTTCCCCGACCAGCACCTCGGACG
>NZ_DEPK01000241.1:0-3595 GCF_002358725.1 Microbacterium sp. UBA3394 | reverse complement strand
CCGGAACGGGGCCGAGCGCCACATAGGCTTCGGAGCGCAGATCCAGGACGAAGTCCGGCGCCGCTTCGGCCAGCGCATCCGACACCGCGCCAGACCACAGCCGCTTCGACGATCCGAGCGACGGCAGCGAGACCGCCGCCGACATGCGGTACGCCGGAATGCCATCCATGGCGCCGACCGGACCGAACGGTGCGGAGTGGATCTGCACGTGCGCGGCCAGCCATGCCCGGGCGCCATCGTCCAGGCCACGCGCGTCCAGCGCGTCGAAGAGCACCCCCGTGTAGCGGTCGACGGCCGCCATCGTCGCAGATACGCGAACGACGGCGTTCCGCCCGATGTCGGCGCGCTGCGTCTTCCCGAGCTTGAGCGTGCGAGCGCTCTCCTCCTCGTCACCGCTGAGGTCGACGAGCGCATCGACCACGCGGGACCGGAGGGGGGTGAGGGTCGGATGGGCGAGGCGATCCAGGGCGAGCGGCGGGCCTTCGCCCCCGGGTCGTTTGGTCTCGGACGGGGGCAGCAGAACGAGCACGTATCTCTCCGGGGAAGGCGAGAGGGCACGAGCTCCGGATACCCCGGATGCTCGCGCCCTCTCGGACTGCGTGTGTGTCGTCAGGCGACGACGGCGGCGTTGCCGGCCACGATCGTGAGCTCGTCGCCGGCCATCGACAGGAAACCGTCTTGCGCGTTGGCGACGACCTTCTGGCCGGAGGTCTCGGTGATGCGCACCTGGCCTTCCGCGAGGATCGCCAGCACCGGCTCGTGACCGGGCATGAAACCGATCTCGCCCTCGACGGTCTTGGCGACGACGAGCAAGGCCTCCCCCGTCCAGACCTCGGCGTCGGCGGAGACGAGACTCACCTTCAGCGTCACTTCGACTCCCTCCAGTCGCTCCGTACGAGCATGATCAGCCGTTCTCCTTCTGGATGCGGGCCCAGTTCTCTTCGACGTCGGAGATGCCGCCGACGTTGAAGAACGCCTGCTCGGCCACGTGGTCGAAGTCGCCCTTCACGATCGCGTCGAACGACTCGATCGTCTCCTTGATCGGAACGGTCGAACCCTCCACGCCGGTGAACTTCTTCGCCATGTAGGTGTTCTGCGACAGGAACTGCTGGATGCGACGCGCACGCGACACGACGATCTTGTCCTCTTCGGAGAGCTCGTCGACACCGAGGATGGCGATGATCTCCTGCAGCTCCTTGTTCTTCTGCAGGATCTGCTTCACCGCGGTGGCCACGCGGTAGTGGTCCTCACCGATGTAGCGCGGGTCGAGGATGCGGCTGCTCGAGGTCAGCGGGTCGACCGCGGGGTACAGACCCTTCGACGCGATCTCACGCGAGAGCTCGGTCGTCGCGTCGAGGTGCGCGAAGGTCGTCGCCGGCGCCGGGTCGGTGTAGTCGTCGGCGGGAACGTAGATCGCCTGCAGCGAGGTGATCGAGTGACCGCGGGTCGAGGTGATGCGCTCCTGGAGCACACCCATCTCGTCGGCGAGGTTCGGCTGGTAGCCCACGGCCGAGGGCATGCGGCCCAGCAGCGTGGAGACCTCGGAACCGGCCTGCGTGAAGCGGAAGATGTTGTCGATGAACAGCAGCACGTCCTGCTTCTGCACGTCGCGGAAGTACTCCGCCATCGTCAGCGCCGAGAGGGCGACGCGAAGACGCGTCCCCGGCGGCTCGTCCATCTGGCCGAAGACGAGGGCGGTCTTGTCGAAGACGCCGGCCTCGTCCATCTCGCCGATGAGGTCGTTGCCCTCACGCGTGCGCTCACCGACACCGGCGAACACCGACACACCACCGTGGTCCTGCGCGACGCGCTGGATCATCTCCTGGATGAGCACCGTCTTGCCGACGCCGGCACCGCCGAAGAGGCCGATCTTCCCACCCTGCACGTACGGGGTCAGCAGGTCGATGACCTTGATGCCCGTTTCGAACATCGTGGTCTTCGACTCGAGCTGGTCGAAGCTGGGCGCCTGGCGGTGGATGCCCCAGCGCTCCGTGACCTCGACCTGTTCGCCCGGCTCGGCGTTGAGGATCTCTCCCGTGACGTCGAACACGCGGCCCTTGGTCACGTCGCCGACGGGCACCGTGATCTGGTCTCCGGTGTCGCGCACCTCCTGGCCGCGGACGATGCCGTCCGTCGGCTTCAGGGCGATCGCACGCACGAGGTCGTCGCCGAGGTGCTGGGCGACCTCGAGAGTGATCTCGGTCGCATCCTCGCCGATCGTGATCGTCGTCTTCAGCGCGTTGTAGATGTCGGGGATCGCGTCGTGCGGGAACTCGATGTCGACGACGGGTCCGGTCACCCGGGCGACACGCCCGACGACCTGCACGTCCGTCTTCTCAGCGGTGAGGCTCATGGCTTCTTCTCTTTCGTGATGGTCTGTTGCGCCGTGCCGGTCACTTGCCCGACGCGAGGGCGTCGGCGCCGCCGACGATCTCGGCGATCTGCTGGGTGATCTCGGCCTGGCGTGCGTTGTTGCGCAGTCGCGTGTAATCGGTGATCAGCTTGTCGGCGTTGTCGCTCGCGGACTTCATCGCCTTCTGCGTCGCAGCGTGCTTGGCCGCCGACGACTGCAGGAGGGCGTTGAACACGCGGCTCTGGATGTACACCGGCAGCAGAGCGTCGAGAACCGTCTCGGCGTCGGGCTCGAACTCGTAGAGCGGATAAACCTGCGAGTCGGTGCTCTCCTCGGCCTCGACGACCTCGAGCGGCAGCAGGCGCACCGTCTCGGGCGACTGCGTCATCATGCTGACAAAGCGGTTGTACACGAGGTGGATCTCGTCCACTCCGCCGTCCTCACCACCGCGGTCGTAGGCATCCAGGAGCGTTGCCGCGATCTCCTCGGCGGTGTGGAAGTGCGGGGTGTCGGTGTCACCGGTCCACTGTGCCGCGCTGTCCATGCGGCGGAACTGGAAGTACCCCACGGCCTTGCGGCCGATGAGATAGAACACCGGCTCGCGTCCTTCCGAACGCAGGAGCTCGGCCAGCCGCAGACCTTCGCGGAGGATCTGCGAGTTGAACGCGCCCGCCAGTCCCCGGTCCGAGGCGAAGATCACCACGGCGGAGCGGCGGATGACGTCGCGCTCCACGGTCAGCGGGTGATCGACGTTCGAATGCGTGGCCACGGCGGAGACGGCCCGCGTCACGGCCCGCGCGAAGGGCGAGGAGGCGCGCACACGCCCCATCGCCTTCTGGATGCGCGATGCCGCGATGAGTTCCATCGCCTTCGTGATCTTCTTGGTGGTCTGAGCAGAGTTGATCTTCTGCTTGTAGACCCGCAGTTGTGCGCCCATGGTTCCTGTCCCGGAGCGCCTTAGCGGCGGCCCTTGACGATCTTCTCCTGGTTGACGTCCTCGGCCGCGGCGGCGGAGACCTCTTCGTGGCCGGGCTGGTTGATGGCCTGGCCCTTGCCGGCCTGGAACTCCAGCACGAACGCGTCGGTCTTCGCCTCGAGCTCGCTGAGGATCTCGTCGGTGAGGACGTTCTTCTCACGCAGGTCGTCGAGCACCGAGGTGTTGCGACGCAGGTAGTCCAGCAGCTCGCGCTCGAAGGACAGCACGTCTTCGACCTCGACGGTGTCGAGCTTGCCGTTGGTGCC
>NZ_DEPK01000240.1:695-5779 GCF_002358725.1 Microbacterium sp. UBA3394 | reverse complement strand
GAGACGATCGTTCCGCCCGATGCCGGGCGCACCGCCGCGGTCCCGCGCATGCCGCGGCTCGGGCGACGCACCGCGGCCGGGTGAGATGAGCGACGCGCCGCCGCCGCTGACCGAGGCGATCCCGGTCGGATGGCGCGCCCAGCTCGATCCCCGACCGCGGCTGAGGCGGTTGCGCGACTCGGCGAACGCCATCGTGCAGATCGTGGTCGCCGCGACGGCGGCATACTCCTTCGCTCACTACCTCCTTGGGCATCCGGCACCGCTCATCGCGGCGACGGTCACCGTCTCCAGCCTCGGCCTCGTGCGCGACGCGCGGCCACGACGCGTGCTGCAGACCGTGCTCGGCATGCTCGTGGGCATCCTCGTCGCCGAAGTGATCGCGATGGTCGCGGGGTCGGGCTGGTGGCAGCTGGCGATCGCGCTGGCCGTCACGATGACCGTCGCGCGCCTGCTGTCGGCCCACGCCGGGTTCACCATCGCGGCGGCGATCCAGGCCATCATCGTCATCGTCGTTCCGGCGGAGACGCCCTTCCTGAGACTCGTGGACGGCGTCGTCGGCGGGATCGCCGCCCTCGCGGTGACCGCCCTGATCCCGCGGAACCCGCACAAGGCGGAACGGCGGGATGCGGCGGCCCTGTTCCTCGCGGTGCAGAAGACGATGGACACCCTCGTGCAGTCGCTGCGACGCGGCGACAGGCTGCGCGCGGAGCGCGGTCTGCAGCGGGCGCGGGCGCTGCAGAAGCACGTCGACCGCTGGGCCGATTCGCTCGATTCCGGTTTGTCGATCGCGCGCATCTCGCCGTTCCTGCGCCGTGCCCGCGGCGAGCTGCTGCGGCACGACCGCGTGCGGCAGGCGATGGATCTCGCCACGCGCAATCTGCGGGTGGTCGCGCGGCGGGCGGTGTATCAGACCGACGACCGTCGCCCACGGGTCGTCGTCGCCGAGACGCTGGCCGAGATCGCGCGCGTGATGGCGCTGGTCGAGGACTCGCTCGACGACATCGCGCTCGCACCGGCCGCGCGCGAGGCCGGGAGGGCGGTGGCCTCCCGGCTGGACCCGCGCATGATCCTTCCCGACGCGGACCTGGGGGAGCAGAACCTCATCGTCGCGATGCGCCCGCTCGTGACCGACCTGCTCACGGCCACCGGCATGACACCTGACGAGGCGCGGGAGTGCCTGCCGCGTCTGTGATCCTCGGGGTCACGGCTGCGGTGCGACCGCCTCCCACGGGATGGTGACCTCTCCCAGGCGCCACCTCGATCGTTCCCGCAGCGGCCATCCGGATGCCGCCGTGACCTCGAGCGTCCGGCGCCACCGGTCCACCGGACCGAAGGCTCCCAGCGCGGCCGAGCGCTCCCACGATGCCGCGAGGTCGCGCAGGAACGCGTGCACCGGCTCGCCGGGCACATTGCGGTGGATGAGCGCCTTGGGCAGTCGCTCGGCGGCGACGGCGGGGGAGTCGAGGTCGGTCAGGCGCAGCGAGAGGGTGAGCGTCGCCGGACGCCCGTCCGCGCCGACGGCGATCCACGTCGCGACGCGGCCGATCTCATCGCACGTTCCCTCCACGAGCACGCCTCCCGGCTGCAGGCGCGCGGCCATGCGAGCCCACGCGTCGGCGACGTCGGGTTCGTCGTACTGCCGCAGCACGTTGAAGGCTCGGATGGCGACCGGTCGGCGACCGCCGGGAGTGGGGATCTCGAAGCCGCCTCGCGCGAACGACACGGCCGCCGTCGTCGTGAACGTCGTCTCGCCGGCGCGCACCCGCTCGAGCTGCGCGGCGGCGCGCGCCACGCGTTCCGGATCGATCTCGAGGCCGTGGACCTCGACGTCGCGCCGTGCACGCGCCAGACGCGCGTGCAGTTCGAGCGAGGTGACTGCGCTCGCGCCGAAACCCAGGTCGACCACGAGCGCATCGTCGGTGCGCCGCAGAGCCGGGTGGCGGGCCAGCCAGCGGTCGACGCGACGGAGCCGGTTCGTCCCGGTCGTGCCGCGCGTCGCGCGCCCCACGACCGCGCCGCGCGAGGGAGGAGGAGACGAGGCCACGAGACCATCCTCGCAGTCAGTAGGATTGCGGGTATGAGCGAGCCGTACACGCTGATCCTCCTCCGCCATGGCCAGAGCGAATGGAACAAGACCAACCAGTTCACCGGGTGGGTCGATGTCCGCCTCACCGAGCAGGGGAAGTCCGAAGCCGCCCGCGGCGGCTCGCTGCTCGCCGAATCGGGGATGCTCCCCGACGTGCTGCACACGTCGCTGCTGAGCCGCGCCATCCAGACCGCCAACATCGCCCTCGACGCCGCCGACCGGCTCTGGATCCCGGTCAAGCGCACGTGGCGCCTCAACGAGAGGCACTACGGCGCCCTGCAGGGCAAGGACAAGGCGCAGACCCTCGAGGAGTTCGGCGAGGAGCAGTTCATGCTGTGGCGTCGGTCCTTCGATGTTCCGCCGCCGCCGCTTCCGGCAGACGCCGAGTACAGCCAGGTGGGCGACCCGCGCTACGCCGGCATCGACGGCGACGTGCCCGAGACCGAGTCGCTCAAGCTCGTCATCGATCGCATGCTGCCGTACTGGCACAGCGACATCGTTCCCGACCTCCAGGCGGGCAAGACGGTGCTGGTCACGGCCCACGGCAACTCGCTGCGCGGCCTCGTCAAGCACCTCGAGGGCATCAGCGACGACGACATCGCCGCGCTGAACATCCCGACCGGCATCCCGCTCGTCTACCGCCTCGACGACTCCCTGACCCCTCTCGGCCCGGGCGAGTACCTCGACCCGGAGGCCGCCGCCGCCGGCGCCGCCGCGGTCGCCTCGCAGGGCAAGGGCTGACCTCCCGACGCACGAACGAAGGGCGGGCTCCGCGATGCGGGCCCCGCCCTTCGTCTGTGTCAGGTCAGTCGGACGTGACGATCGTGGTGTCGATCTCCTGGTCGTGGCTGGCCCAGTCGCCCGTGGCGAGGTAGAGCACCTTCTTCGCCACCGAGACGGCGTGGTCGCCGAAGCGCTCGTGGAAGCGGCTCGCGAGCGTCGCGTCGACGGTCGCCGACGCCTCGTGGTCCCATGACTCCGACAGCACCTTCTCGAAGACGCTGACGTGCAGCTCGTCGATCTTGTCGTCGATCTCCCGGATCTGCTCGGCCAGCCGGAGGTCCTCGGTGCGCAGCAGGTCGGTGAGGGTCCGCGCGGCGGCCACGTCGAGCTCGCCCATCTTGGTGAAGGTGGACTTCAGCCCGTGGGGAACGACACGCTCCGGGAAGCGCATGCGCACGAGCTGGGCGACGTGCTCGGCGATGTCGCCCATGCGCTCGAGCGATGCGCTCATGCGCAGCGCGCTGACGACGATGCGCAGATCGCGGGCTACCGGCTGCTGACGGGCGAGGATCTCGATGGCCAGCTCGTCGAGCGCCACCGCCTTCTCATCGATGATGATGTCGGCCTCGATGACCTCCTCGGCGAGCGAGACGTCGCTCTTCTCGAACGCGGTGGAGGCCTTCTCCATCGCGATCGTCACGAGTTCGGAGATCTCGACGAGACGTGACTGCACGTCTTCGAGGGTCTGGTGGAAGACTTCGCGCATTGCGGCACCTTTCCTTCGGTCGTGCGGGGTGCGGCCCCGGCGATTCTCGTCAGGGAAGGTTAACGAACGGTTCCCCCGGGGTGAATAGTACTGATCCCGCCGACCGGGCACCGGGACTTGCGCGAAGCCGCCGTTCGCGATCCGTTTACGCTGGTCCAATGACCACGACGGCTGCCGCGCTGCTCGCGCTCCTGGTCGGCTCCCTCATCGGCGCAGGCATCGCCGTCGTCATCTTCCTCTCTCTCCGTGCGCGTGACCGGGCTCAGGCCCACTCCTCCCGCGCGGTTCCGGACGGGATCCGCGAAGTGCTGCACGGCATGGAGGATCCCGCCGCGATCGTCGACGCCTCGTCGACCGTGCTCGCCGCGTCTTCGGCCGCGGCGCCGTACGGCATCGTCGAGGCCGCGGCGCTCGGCAGCGACGACCTGCGACGCGTGGCGAGGAAGGCGCGCGATGCCGCGAGCGTCACCGCCGAGACGCTCCGGCTGATGCGCGGCGCCCCGCCGGCCGAGTCGCGCCTCGTGACCGTGCGAGCCACGCGGGTGTCACCGCGCCTCACCCTCATCGTCCTGCGCGACATCACCGAGCGCGAGCGGGTGGAGCAGATGCGCCGCGACTTCGTGGCGAACACGAGCCACGAGCTGAAGACGCCGGTGGGCGCGGTGAGTCTGCTCGCCGAGGCCATCGAGTCGGCGGCCGACGACCCGGAGCAGGTGCGGGTGTTCGCGTCCCGGCTCACCGCGGAGGCCCAGCGCCTGGCGTCGCTCACCTCACGCATCATGAATCTGTCCCGCCTGCAGGCCAGCGATGAGCTCAGCGAGATGCGCGATGTCGCCGTCGACGAAGTGCTCACCTCGGCGATCGAGTCCAGCATGATCCAGGCGGCGGCATCGGGGGTCGAGATCGTGCGAGGCGGCGACCGCGAGCTGTTCGTGCGTGGCGATGCGCAAGTGCTCTCCGAGGCCCTCAGCAACCTGATCGTCAACGCCGTCGCCTACTCGCCGCACGGGAGCAAGGTCGGGGTCGGGGTCAAACGCGTCGACGACGTCGTGGAGGTCGCCGTCACCGATCGTGGCATCGGCATCCCAGAGGCCGATCAGCAGCGCATCTTCGAGCGCTTCTACCGCACCGACCAGGCGCGCTCGCGCCGCACGGGCGGGACCGGTCTCGGCCTGTCGATCGTCAAGCATGCGGTCCAGCGGCACGGCGGAGAGGTGCGGCTGTGGTCGCGCCCCGGACGGGGCTCGACCTTCACCATCCGCCTGCCGCTGGTCGACGCGCCGCTCGATGCCGGGATGGGCAAGCGCAAGAAGAAAAAGAAGAAGGACAAGATGAAGGCTCCCTTGAACGGAGAAATCCGATGACCCGCGTTCTCATCGTCGAAGACGAGCCCGACCTCGCCGACCCGCTCGCCTACCTGCTGCGGCGCGAGGGATACGAGGTCGAGACCGCCGAAGACGGCGCGCTCGCGCTGACGGCGTTCCGTGAGCGGGGCGCGGACATCATCCT
>NZ_DEPK01000240.1:0-299 GCF_002358725.1 Microbacterium sp. UBA3394 | reverse complement strand
TCGCAGGTGCCGATCATCATGCTCACCGCCAAGGACTCCGAAGTCGACATCGTGGTGGGGCTGGAGCTCGGGGCCGACGACTACGTCACGAAGCCGTACTCGACCCGGGAGCTGCTGGCCCGCATGCGCGCGGTGCTGCGCCGGAACGCGCAGGCCGAGGCCGACCTCGAAGACCACATCCTCGAGGGCGGCCGCGTGACGCTCGACATCGATCGCCACACCGTCTCGGTCGACGGCAGCGAGATCAGCATGCCCCTGAAGGAGTTCGAGCTGCTCGAGGTGCTCATGCGCAACGCGGG
>NZ_DEPK01000173.1:4954-22324 GCF_002358725.1 Microbacterium sp. UBA3394 | reverse complement strand
GCGGCGATGTCGCGCTCGGGAGCGAACGCGCGGGTGATGAGCAGGTTGTCGTCGGTGTGATCGCCGTTCATGTGGCGGAGGATCGCGGTCTGGACGTCGGGATCGAAAACGTGAGTCACGGAGCATAGCGTAGGGCGGATGCTCGCCGTGCTGTGACCGAGTCGTTACGTGCGTGTGTTTGAATTCAGAGGTCACCGGGGGTGGGAAGCCGAAGAACATGTTGCGCCGCAGGATTCTGGGAGTCACGGCGATGGCCGTCGCCGTCGCCCTGACCGCCTCGGCGTGCTCGGGCGGCGCCACCGTCGAGATCGACGTTCCCGCGCAGGTCGAGGGCGGGTTCACCGACGAGATCCAGCAGGAGCTGCAGGCGGCGGCCGAGCAGGCGATGGCGGCATCGGGTGCGACCGGCGCGATCGTCGGGGTCTGGGCACCGTGGAGCGGCTCGTGGGTGGCGGGCCTCGGAACGACCGGCCCCGACGGGGCCGCGGTGTCCGAGGACATGACCTTCCGCGCCAGTCGGGTGACCCGCGCGATGACGTGCGACGTGCTGTACGTGCTCGATGAGAAGGGCACGGTGTCCCTCGACGACAGCGTCACCGAGTACGTCACCGGCGTGCCCGATCTCGAGGCTGTCACCCTGGAGATGCTGTGCGACGGCACGTCGGGTGTCGGTTCGTACGAGCCGTACCTGAAAGCCGATTGGCTCGAGTTCCCCGGACGCGAGTGGGATCCTGCGTTCCTCGCCAGCTTCGGGCTGTCCGATCGCAGTGATGCCGAGCCCGGCGCGACCTTCCGGGAATCTGATGCCGGCTACGTTCTGCTCGGCCAGGCGCTGGAGAATGCGACGCGCATGTCGGCATCCGATCTCATCGCCGAGTACGTCACCGAGCCGCTCGAGCTGACCTCCACCGAGCTTCCGGGCGCGGCGCCCGCCGAGCCCGGTGCGAACCCGCTGCCCGGATACCAGTCGCTGCGGGGTGAAGAGGGTCTGAACTGCGCCGAACCGACCGACTACACGGAGTCGTCGTCGAGCATCGGGTTCACCGATTCCGGTGTGACCAGCTCGATTCAGGACCTCGGCCGCTACGCGCAGGCGCTCGCGACGGGTGCGCTGCTCCCCGAAGACACGGAGCGCTTCGACGACGCCAAGCCGGCCTACGGTGATGCCCCGTCATGGCAGACGACGGCCGGGGGAGCCCGCATCACCGGCTCGCTCATCGGTCAGTTCGGCACGACCCTCGGCTATTCGACCGCGGCGTTCTCCGATCCCGACACCGGCCTGACCGTCGCCCTCGTGCTGAACAACTCCGCCGGCGGCGTGGCGTTCCCCGCATACCTCGCGTGGGAGCTCGCCGCGATCGCGTCGAAGGCGCCCGCTGCTTCCGGCCAGGAGGCACCGACCGCGGGGCTGCCGTGGACGGCGGAGCAGTTCCACGCGCAGATCGCCGATCGCGCGATCTGTCCGATACCCGACGCCGAAGGCTGACGCCTCGGTGAGCGTGCGCACCGGCAACGCCCCCGCGGTGCTGCTGGTGGTCACCGGCCTCGCCTGTCAGGAGATCGGCGCATCGTTCGCGGTGCTGCTGTTCCCGGAGGTCGGCCCCCTCGGCATGGTGATGCTGCGGCTGGTGTTCTCCGCGCTGCTGCTCTGGATCATCGCCCGGCCGGCCCTGCGCGGACACACGCGCGACGGGTGGGCGGCGGTGGTCGGCTTCGGTGTCGTGCTCGCCGTGATGAACGGGCTGTTCTATCTCGCGCTGGAGCGGCTGCCGCTCGGCGTGACGGTCACGATCGAGGTGCTGGGTCCGCTCACGCTGTCGATCATCGCGAGCCGTCGCGCATCCGCGTGGCTGTGGGCGGCGATCGCCCTCATGGGTGTGGTCGCGCTCGGCGGAGGCGGATGGGAGCGCCTCGATCCGATCGGCGTGCTCTTCGCCCTCGGGGCCGCCGCGAGCTGGGCGTTCTACATCCTCGCCTCGGCGCGCGTCGGGCGGGAATTCCCGAAGCTCGAGGGGCTGACCCTGGCGATGACCGCGGGGGCGGTGATCGCGCTGCCGTTCGGCATCGCATCGGCCGGCGAGGCGCTGCTGCGGCCGGAGCTACTGGGTCTCGGCGCCGCCGTCGCACTGCTGTCGTCGACCATCCCCTACGCCTTCGAGCTCGTGGCGCTGCGCCGTCTGCCCGCGGCGGCGTTCGCGATCCTCATGAGCCTCGCGCCGGCCACCGCGGCGCTCGCCGGGTTCCTCCTCCTCGGGCAGCTTCTGTCCTGGCTCGAGGTCGTCGGGATCGGGCTCGTGATCGTCGCGAGCATCGGTGCGGTGCAGACCGCACCGCGGCCGGAGGCGAACCTGGACGAGGACGCCGCCGCCGGCGAGCCGGCCGCGGAAGGGCCTCATCCTCCCGCCGACCCAGCGCAGGAGCCGTTCACGGAACCGCTCGCCTGAGAATCGCGCCGCACTGATCCGCGTCTCCCGCGGAAGGCGACTCAGGCGTCGAGGGCCGCCTCGATGAGGCGCGCGGTCGCGGCGGCACCGTCGGCGCCCTCGTAGGCCTCGCGCACCTCGTCGGCCGCAAGACGGATGCCCGGGTCGGCGAGCACGTGCCGCACGGCGTCGAGGAAGGCCGGCTTGCCCGCGTCCTTCGGTGACAGGGCGATCGCGTTGCCGCGGGACGCGCACGAGCGCACATGCCACGTCTGCTCGGGCTGCAGGCCCATCCCGACGAAAGGCACACCGGTGGCACAGGCGGTCTGCACCGTGCCCTGGCCACCGTGGATGACGGCCGCGTCGACGAGCCCGCCCAACCGGTGAGCGGGCAGCAGATCGGTGACATGGATGTTCTCGGGCACGGTGTCGTCGGGCCGAAGGTAGTGACGGATGGGCGCGACGACGTTGACGGGGAGGGTGCCGAGCGCGCGGGCGAGGGTGAGCGCGAGGCGCCGGTCGGCCGAGCTGCCGAGCGCCAGGTACACGAGCGGGGTGTCTTCGCGGGCGAGTTCTTCGACCACCGCGGGGATCGGTGCGTTGATGTGCGCGAAGATCGGCCCGACCCGTTCGAACCCGTCGGGCAGGTCGATCCCCTCCAGTTCCCACGGCATCTCGGTCAGGAGGTTCCGGTCGGCGGTCAGCAGCGACCCGACGGTGCGCAGCGGAGGCACGCAGTTGGCCTTCGCGACGCGGGTGAACGCGCGGGGTGCCAGGGGTGCGGACGTGTAGATCCACCGGAACGCCGCTGTCGCGACTCGGTCGGCGACGCGGGCGATCGCGCCCTTCCCGGAGACGAAGCCCATGTGCACGGCCGCCGACACCTGCGCATCGGTGAGGGCGTACGGGACCGTGTAGAACAGCGGGATGCCCTCGGCGCGGGCCGAGATGAAGGAGGTGAGATTCGAACCCGTCACCATCGCCTTCGCCCCGGTCTCGCGCACGAGGTGGCGCTCGATCGTCACGCGAGCGCTGACCAGCTCGGTGGTGAACGGGCTCCGGATCGCCCTCCCCTGGTCGAAGGCGATGGCCTGGTCGTGCTCTTCCCGGGACCACGAGGGACGGCAGGCGCGATAGTCGAACCCCGCGTCACGGATGAGGTCGGCGAAGTCGGGTTCATAGCCCAGGAAGACCGCGTGGTGTCGAGGATCCAGGGCTCGTGCGACCTGAATCATGCGGGTCGTTTCAGCAAGGTTGAACGTGACCGGGCAGAACAGCACCGTCGCCATGCCGCCACTCTAGCGACGGCTCGTGCGTTGCGGGTCCGCCGATGGCGGCCTTGCACGTGGAACGACTACTTGACAGGGCGTTAAGAAACACAGATCTTCTGTAACTTGCGTCTGTCAGGACGCAGGATCTTGCCCTTAGCGTCATAGCATGGCCCCGACACCTGACGCGTCCCTCGCGTCTGCCACAGCGCCGCGTCCGGCATCCGACGCTGCCGTGCGAGCCGTGTTCTTCGTGTCGGACAACACCGGCATCACGGCCGAGACCCTCGGCAGTGCGCTGCTCGCCAACTTCCCGGATGCGCGCTTCGAGCGTCACACGGTTCCCTTCCTCGGCAGCGTCACCGCGGTCGACGCGGTGGTCGGGCACCTGCAGCGCTGCGCGGGAGCCGGCGGTGCCCCGATCGTCTTCGCGACGGTGAAGGATGCCGGCATCCGGTCTCGTCTCGCGGGGGCCGGCGCCGTTGTGATCGACCTGTTGGCGGGGCACCTCACCGAACTCGAGGCCGAGCTGGGCGCCACCGCCGAGACGCGCTCCGGGCAGTACCACGGTCTCGGGGACCTCGAGCAGTACTTCCGCCGCATGCGGGCCGTTGAGTACGCCATCGAACACGACGACGGCCAGAGTGGGCGCGACCTGGCGAGCGCCGATGTGATCATCGTCGCGCCCTCGCGGTGCGGGAAAACCCCGACGACGATGTATCTGGCCCTGCACTACGGGCTCCTGGTGGCGAACTATCCGCTCACTGACGACGACTTCCCGACCGACGGGCTGCCGCGCATCGTCGCCCCGCACGCAGACCGCTGCTTCGGGCTGACGACCACTCCGCTCCGCCTCAGCCAGGTGCGCCACGAGCGCCGCCCGCACTCCACCTACGCGAGCCTCGCCCAGTGCACGCTCGAGCTCCGCCGGGCCGAAGACCTCTATCGCCGCACGCACCTTCCGTTCCTCAGCTCCGCGACCCGCAGCGTCGAGGAGATGTCCGCCGTGATCCTGCAGTCCATGAACCTGCGCGACCGACCCCACGAAAGGCCCAGCCCATGACCAATATCCTGCGTTTCGACGAGATCGGCATGAACGACCTCGCCCAGGTGGGCGGCAAGAATGCGTCGCTCGGCGAGATGGTGTCTCACCTGGCATCCGCGGGCATCCGGGTTCCCCCGGGCTTCGCCACGACCGCCGACGCCTTCGAGCGGTTTCTGGCCGAGGGCGAGCTCGACGCTCGCATCCGCGCCGCCGTCGAGGGCATCGACGTCGACGACGTCGCGGCGCTCACCCACCTGGGCGCGCGAGTTCGTGCCTGGATAGAGGAGCAGCCCTTCCCCGCCGACCTCGAAGCCGACATCCGCTCGGCCTACGCGGCCCTCGTCGCGGGTGAATCCGACCCCACGGCGGTCACGTGGGCCGTGCGTTCCAGCGCCACCGCCGAAGACCTGCCCGACGCCTCGTTCGCCGGTCAGCAGGAGACGTTCCTCAACATCGGCGGCATCGAGAACATCCTGAGCGCGATCCGTCGTGTGTTCGCCTCGCTCTACAACGACCGAGCGATCGCCTACCGCGTGCACCACGGCTTCGACCATCACGACGTCGCCCTCTCGGCCGGGGTGCAGCGCATGGCGCGCTCCGACATCGGTGCCTCGGGCGTGATGTTCACCCTCGACACCGAGTCGGGCTTCGATGACGCGGTGTTCGTCACGAGCTCCTACGGTCTCGGCGAAGCGGTCGTGCAGGGCGCCGTCAATCCCGATGAGTTCTACGTCTACAAGCCCGGCCTGCGCGCTGGCCGTCCCGCGATCCTCAAGCGCAGCGTCGGCGAGAAGGCGATCGCCATGCGCTACGCGGACGGGCAGCACGTCGACGGCAGCACGGCTTTCGTCGAGGTGGATGCCGCCGACCGCTCGCGTTTCTCGATCACCGATGTGGAGGTGCAGGAGCTCGGCCGCATCGCCCTCGTCATCGAGGCCCATTACGGCCGCCCCATGGACATCGAGTGGGGCAAAGACGGCAACGACGGGCAGATCTACGTGCTGCAGGCGCGCCCCGAGACCGTCGTGTCGCGGAAGTCCGCGAACGTGCTGAGCCGCTTCGTGCTCGCCGAGCGAAGTGCGGTGCTCGTCGAGGGGCGCGCGATCGGGCAGCGTATCGGCTCCGGCCGCGTGCGGGTGCTCACCTCGATCGATCAGATGCACGACTTCGCCCACGGCGACGTGCTGGTGGCCGACATGACCGATCCCGACTGGGAGCCGATCATGAAGCGCGCCTCGGCGATCATCACCGACCGCGGCGGACGCACCTGCCATGCCGCGATCATCGCCCGCGAGCTCGGCATCCCCGCCGTCGTCGGCACCGGCGTGGCCACCCACGCCTTGAAAGACGGTCAGGAGGTGACCGTCTCGTGCGCCGAGGGTGACGACGGTCTCGTGTACGACGGGCTCCTGCAGTTCGCCGAGGAGCAGACCGAGCTCGATCGGATGCCGGAGGCCCCCGTCAAGGTGATGATGAACGTCGGCACCCCCGACCAGGCGTTCGCCTTCTCGCGTCTGCCGCACGCGGGGGTGGGTCTGGCGCGGCTGGAGTTCATCATCAACCGTCAGATCGGCATCCACCCCCGTGCCCTGCTGGAACTCGACCGGCTCGACGGTGCGCTCGCCGAGGACATCCGCGAGCGCACGGCCGCGTATCCGTCGGCCGAGGAGTACTTCATCCAGCGCGTGGCCGAGGGGGTGTCCATGATCGCCGCTGCCTTCGCACCGGAGCCGGTGATCGTGCGCCTGTCGGACTTCAAGTCGAACGAGTACGCCAACCTCATCGGCGGGTCGCTCTACGAGCCCGACGAGGAGAATCCGATGCTCGGCTACCGCGGCGCCGCCCGCTATGTCTCCCCGGATTTCCGTGCGTGCTTCGACATGGAGTGCGAGGCCCTGCGCCGGGTGCGCGACGACATGGGACTGACCAACGTGCAGATCATGGTGCCGTTCGTGCGGACGGTGGGCGAGGCGAAGGCCGTCGTCGACCTGCTCGCGCAGAACGACCTGCGCCGCGGCGAGAACGGGCTTCGCGTCGTCATGATGTGCGAACTGCCCGCCAACGCCGTGCTCACAGAGCAGTTCCTCGAGCACTTCGACGGGTTCTCGATCGGCTCCAACGACATGACACAGCTGACCCTGGGGCTGGACCGCGACTCGTCGCTCATGGCATCAGCCTTCGACGAGCGCGATCCCGCCGTGCTGCACCTGCTCGGCATGGCCATCGACGCGTGTCGGCGACAGGGCAAGTACGTCGGCATCTGCGGACAGGGGCCGAGCGATCACCCGGACTTCGCGCAGTGGCTCGTCGCCCGCGGCATCCAGTCGCTCTCGCTCAACCCCGACACGGTCGTCGAGACCTGGCTCGCGCTCGCGGCGAACGAGAGCCTCGGGGTCGAAGCGCCTGCGCTGGCCTACGAGCACCAGTCGTAGCCCCGGCGCCGAGCGCGCTGCGCATTTCCGTAGCTCGTAGCTGTGTATGAAGGTGTTATCCACAGAAGTCCCTCCGCCACGTAGCAGTGTCGGAGGTATGTCCTACGCTCTAAGTAGTCGGAGATCGAGCGGGGGCTGTGATGGCGATCGACCAGCAGGGTGGGGCGGACCGGGTTCGCACGCGTGAGCTGGTTGCTGAGATCGCGGCGTTCGATGCGGCGGAGGCTCGGATTCAGGCGGAGCGTGAGCGGTTGTATGCCGACGCGTATGCCCTCGCCCAGGAGCAGACGGCGCGGTTGCGGGATGCGTCGACGCGGGAGCGGGAGGTGCCGTTGCGGGCGATGGCCGCCGAACTCGCGGTGGCGAAGCGGGTCAGTGACCGCACGATGCAGACCCGCCTGTTCGAAGCGCACCGCACCGTGACGCAGTTCCCCGCGGCGTGGGAGTCGTGGCAGGCGGGCCGGGTGTCCCGAGCCCACGTGAAGGTGATCGTCGACACCGGTGCGGAGCTTGCCGACCCGGGCGCTCGGGAGTCGTATGAGCGGGATGTGCTCGACTATGCCGAGACGACCTCCCCGGCGAGGGTGCGGTCGTATGCGGAGCAGGTCGCGGAGAACCTCAACCCGAAGAGCATGCAGGAACGTCACGACGACGCCGTGCTCGATCGACGCATCTGGGTGGAGGACCTCCGGGATGGGATGTCGATGCTCGGCACGATCGGACCATCCGTGGAGGTCCACGGGGTCTATGACCGGCTCACCCGGCAGGGGAAGACGATCAAAGCCGCCGACCGTGCCGCACGCCGCAACACCACCGAGACGCGGACGGGCGACGGTGCGCCGTCAGAGGTAGGCGGTGCCTACGTGGGGACGGGTGGCACCGAGGTGGCGCCGGGTGTGTGGTTCGATGAGCGCACGCTGGACCAGATCCGCACCGACCTGTTGCTGGACATGATGCTCACCGCCTCCCCCTCCGTCGACCCGACCGGGGTCGAGGGTGGGTTGGGTGCGATCCGTGGGCACGTGCAGGTGACCGTCCCGGCCACCACACTCGCGGGAACCACCCTGGGTGGGGCGCAGCTGAACGGGAAGTGCGCGGTGGATCCGGAGACGGCGAAGATCCTCGCCGGGAACGCCCCCGGGTTCGACCGGGTCTTCCTCGACCCCATCACCGGTGTCGTCCTTGCCGTGGATCGGCGGTTCGCGACGCCGGCGCAGAAGCGGTATCTGGTGGCGCGGGATATCCGGTGCCGGTTCCCCGGATGCCGCAGACCGGCCACCGAATGCGACATCGACCACCGCGAAGACTGGGCACTCGGCGGCAAAACTGACATCGAGAATATGGGCGCGTTCTGCGAAAGCCACCACGCGCTGAAACAAGCAGCCGGATGGACCGTCGTCCAAATGCCCGGCGGGAGACTCCACTTCACCGCACCATCAGGCCTGGAATACGACGACGACCCACCACCACGGGTCATGTTCATGCCCGACCTGGACAGCAAACCCGGAGACGCGGATCCACCCGAGCCAGAAGTCTGCCCAGCGCCTTTCTAGACAACCCGCTGTGCCTTGGGCGGATCAGGACGCCCGCAGGCGGATCGATGCTGACGGCATCCGCACGAAAGCCCTCCCGCACCACCGTCGGTGGCACGTGAGGGCTGTGGAGGGGATGACGGGAATCGAACCCGCGCTGTCTGCTTGGGAAGCAGAAGTTCTACCATTGAACTACATCCCCGAGAGCGGAAAACCGCAGCATCCGACAGCATAACAAGGTCGGCGTCGAACGCTCGCACGCGGATCGCTAGGCTGATGCCGTGCTGCTCTCCGATCGCGATATCCGCGCAGAAGTCCACGCCGAACGCATCGGAATCGCCCCCTGGGATGCGCGGATGGTGCAGCCCTCCAGCGTCGACGTTCGCCTGGACCGGTACTTCCGGCTGTTCGACAACCATAAATACCCGTTCATCGATCCCGCCGAAGACCAGCCCGACCTCACGCACCTGATCGAGGTCGCGCCGGACGAGCCGTTCATCCTGCATCCGGGAGAGTTCGCGCTCGGGTCGACGTTCGAGCAGGTCAGCCTGCCCGACGATGTCGCAGCTCGCCTGGAGGGCAAGTCTTCGCTCGGCCGCCTGGGACTCCTCACCCACTCGACGGCTGGATTCATCGACCCGGGATTCTCGGGCCACGTGACCCTCGAACTGTCCAACGTCGCGACCCTGCCGATCAAGCTGTGGCCGGGCATGAAGATCGGGCAGCTGTGCTTCTTCCGGCTCTCGTCGCCGACCGAGAACCCCTACGGCTCCGGCCCCTACGCCAACCGCTACCAGGGGCAGCGCGGACCGACCGCCTCGCGCTCGTTCCAGAACTTCCACCGCTCCGACGTCGGCGTCACCGATGCGGGCTCGGCGGGGCGCTGAGAATCCGCTTCGCTGCACCCCTTCCCCTTGGGATGAGAATCCTCTAACCTGAGTCGCGTCGGCAGTCGGAGGCAACGGAGTCGTCGCCTTCACGAACACCGACACCCGGGGTTTACCCCGCGGTCGCTGCGTCGTCGGGGGGCACAGCGGCGACCGCGGGACGCCCCGTCAACGGGCCGCCCGAGTCGATCGCCTCGACGTCGTACAGCACGGTCGTGTCGGGGAACACCGCCGGATGCGTGAGGCCGACCCGCTCGAGGGTCCCGCCGGTGAAGACGGCACCCACGCTCGCAGCGACATCGTCAGCGGTGACCGCGGAGTGCGCGGCCATGTCACCCGCGCCGCCACCCCACCACGGTGGCGGCAGCATCCCACCGAGACTTCCCGCCGGCAGTACCGGTCGCACCCGGTAACGACGATCCGGATCGAGCCCGCGCAGGCGCACGCGCCCGTACATGCTCGTCATCGACCGCTCGACCGAGGTGATCGCGAACAGCGCGCGGGAACGGTCCGCGTCGACCACGCCGTGACCGAACAGGGTCTCGTCACCCGTGTCGAGACGGACGATCGTGCCGGTGTGCAGCAGGTCACGCCACTGCTTGTAGAACGCCACCCAGGCTGTGAGCTGCGCGAACTCCGCCGCCGCGGCGTCGCGCAGATCCCACTCGATGCCCAGGTGACCGAACAGCGCGGTCGACGCGCGGTACTCCAGCGAGTGGCCCCGTCCGGTCGTATGCGAGATGCCCGACGCGATGTGCGCGCCCATCAGCTCCGGCGGCAGCAGCTGCTGGGTCCAGCGGTGCATGAGCTGGCGCTCGTGCGGGTCGATGCAGTCCGATGTCCACACGCGGTCGGTGCGCTCGATCACCTCGAGATCGATGCGCCCGCCACCCGAGGAGCACGACTCGATCTCGAGGCCCGGGAAGGTCGCCTTCAACTCGTCGACGAGCCGGTAGAAGGCGAGCGTCTGGGCGTGCACGACCGGTCGGCCGTCGGTGCGGTCGGCCGCTTCGACGAGGTCGCGGTTGTGGTCCCACTTGATGTACGAGATGTCGTACTCGCGCAGAATCGCGACCATCGCATACCGGATGTGGTCGTAGCAGGCCGGGATCGCCAGGTTCAGCACCTGCTGGTGGCGGCTCGGAACCGGCAGCCGGTCGGGATCGGCGCTCATGATCCATTCCGGATGCGCCCGGGCGACGTCGGAGTCGAGGTTCACCATCTCGGGCTCGAACCACAGTCCGAACTGCATGCCGAGTCCGGTCACGTGGTCGACCAGGGGCCCGAGCCCGTCGGGCCAGACATCCGCAGACACCTGCCAGTCGCCGAGACCGGAGGTGTCGTCGCGGCGGGATCCGAACCAGCCGTCGTCGAGCACGTAGCGCTCCACCCCGATCTCCGCTGCCCGGTCGGCGAGATCGATGAGACCCGGCAGGGAGTGGTCGAAGTAGACCGCCTCCCACACGTTGAGGGTGACCGGGCGCGGCGACGACGGATGCTGCGGACGAGACCGCAGATGCCGATGGAAACGCGCCGCGAGTTCGTCGAGCCCGTCGCCGTAGGAGCCATAGAGCCACGGCGACGTGTAAGAGGCGCCCGCGTCGAGGACGATCTCGCCGGGCAGCAGCAGTTCGCCGCCCCCGAGCATCTGCTCGCCGCTGAAGAGCCGCTCGGCGTAGTGCACGTGGTTGCCGCTCCACGCCGCGTGCACCGCCCACACCTCTCCCGACGCGAAGTCGAACCCGGGAACCCCGGCGTGCAGCAGATAAGCCGAATCGGCGCCGGTGCGCCCTCGGCGGTTCTCGCGCAGGTGGATGCCGACGCCGAGGTCCGTGCGCTGCGGCGTGCGCTCACGCGCCCAGCGGCCGGCGAAGTCGAGCACCTCGCCGGCGATGGGCGGGATCGGCAGGGCGGGCGTGAGCGCATCGAGCGCGTAGCCGTCGGCGCCGAGGTTGGTCAGCTCCGCGCGTGTGCGCACGAGTCCGCTGGGCAGCAGTTCAACGCGGAGCGTCAGCGCGAGGCCGGCTCGGGCGTCTTCGGCGCGCACGACGAGCTCCCCCGGCCCGGACTCGGTGTAGCCGTCACCCACCGCGACGCCTCCGAGCGTGCGCTCGGTCACCCGGAATCGCGGCGACCACGCCGTGCCGCCGCGCGAACCGGACACGCCGGGACGGCCGGGCCATCCGCTCGACCCTTCGGGAAGGATCGCGACGCGCACCGGCTCGTCCACCTGGTTGAGGCCGACGGGGTTCACGCCGGCGTCGATGAGCGCGAACGCCTCCGGCTCGTTCAGCTGTCCGGGGTCGGCGCCCCAGTGCGCGATCGCCGGGAGCAGGTCGCCGGAGAGGTCGAGCACGAGGGCGACGCCGGCGGCGCGCAGCGACACGGTGCGGCGCGCGGAGGCGGGGGAGGAGGAGGTCACGGAGGCCTTTCGCGTCAGGAATCGGTCGGTGCTGCGATCGGGGGTGTGAGGGGGCATCCGCACGATTCCCGCACGACGAGGTCGACGGGAAACGCGTGATGGCGCGGGTCGGGGTCAGGATGCGCGACCAGCGCGAGCGCGAGATCGGCCATCTCGCGCACGGGCTGACGTGCTGAGGTGAGCGCCGGCCACGTGAAGTCGCCGGCGCCCGTGCCGTCGAAGCTCACGACCGGACACGCGCGCGGGATGTCGATGCCGGCCTCGAGGAGGGCGCGGAGCACGCCGATCGCCTGCGCATCGGAGCCGACGAAGAGCGCGTCGGGCAGTGCTCCGGTGTCGAGGAGGCGTCGAGCAGCACGGTATCCGCCCGCGTTGCTCCAGTCGTCGACCGCGAGGGCACCCCGCGCGACGCCGCGCGCGTCGGTCTCGCTGCGCCATCCGGCGAGGCGCGGATCGGGGCTGGCGAGGCCGTCGGGGCCGATGATCATGCCGATGCGCCGGCGGCCGTGCACCTCTGCGAGATGGGCGACGGCGGCGCGGGCGCCGGAGGCGGCATCCGGACCGATCGTGTGATGACCGGCGACCGGACCGGCGCAGTCGAGCAGCACGGTGGTGGGATCCCGCGGGGCGGCAACGGCGGGTTCGGTGGTGGGAGGCCCCGAGCTCGCGAGCAGCAGGGCGTCGACCTGACGGTCGGACAACTCCGAGAGCAGGCGGCGTTCGGCGTCGCGATCGCCATGCGACTCGGCGGTGAGCACGCCGAATCCGCGTTCGCGGGCGGCGCGGTCGATCTCACCGGCCAATTCGGCGAAGTAGGGGTTGAGCGTGTCCTGCAGCACGACGCCGATGGTGCGGGTCGTGCCGAGATTGAGGGTGCGTGCCGCGTGGTTCGGGCGGTAGCCCAGGTCATCCATCGCCGCGCGCACGCGGGCCGCCGTCTCGGGCGCAACGGGACGCGGGCCGCCGTTCATGACGTAGCTCACAACGGCCGTACTCACGCCCGCCGCACGCGCGACGTCGGCCCGGGTCACCCGGCGGCTGCGCGCCTCATCCCGCCCCATCCGTCGCTCTCCCTCGCCCTGAATCCCTCGGCAAACGTGAGTCTACCCGGGTAGATCGGCGCGGGAGGCGCCTCGCGCCCCACCGATGTCGGAGATTCAGTTCGATGTCGGACGATTTCGGGCGAATCCTCCGACATTGGCGCGATTCTCCGACATCGGCGGGGTCGGCGGGGTCGGCGGGGAGGGTTTGAAACAGGCGCCCGGGATGCGGTCAGACAGTGGGGCCGGCGGCCGGGATGCCGTCAGGCGGTGGGGTGGATGCGGCGGGCCGGCGGCCGGGTGACGTCAGGCGGTGGGGGCGCGGTCCGGGCGGGGGCCGTAGCCGGGGTGGCGCGGACCGAAGCCGTGGTGGCGGTTGCCGCCCCAGCCGTCACGGAATCCGCGGCCGCGACCGTGCCCGTCGCCGTGCCCGCGGCCGAAGCCGTGCCCGCGACCGAAGCGGGCTCGCCCGAAGTCGAACGCGTCGTCGTCGGCGCCGCCGAGCGAGCGGGTGAGGGCCTCGAGGCTGCGCACCGTCGTGTCGTAGTCCTGCTCGCCGACGGTCTCGACCAGGCGCGAACGCACCCCGTCGATGATGCCCGCCAGACGCTGCTTCGCCTCGCGACCGGCGTCGGTGAGCGACAGGCTGCCGTCTCCGGCCTCCTCCACCCAGCCGCGGTCGGCGAGGTAGCGCAGGTGGCGTCCGCGTCCGCGGCCAGGACCGCGTCCGCGGCCAAGGTCACGGTCCGGGCGCGAGGGCCAGGGGGCATCGACGGATCCGTCGATGACGTTCAGCAGCATCCAGTCGCGTCGTGTGACGCCTTCAGCCGCAAGGCGTCCGTCGATCTCGCGCGAGAGTGAAGCATCCAGTGCGCGCAGCCAGAAGCCGAGCGGGCGGGGTGCGGGTGTTTCGGGGGTATTCATGGAAGTTCTCCTCAGATATATGTCATGTAACAACTGCATGCATAGTGACATGTTTGTGCAGAACATGTCAAGCGACATGTAAATTCGAACCATGACCGATCCTCGGGCCGACGACCCCGCCGCCTCGATCGCCGCCGCGCTCGCTCGCCTGCGGGGGCGGCGCTTCTCCCGACCGCCGTGGGAGGGCGGTCGCCATCCTCACGGCAGGCACGGCACGCCCGGGTCGCACGGCAAGCACGGTGCGCACGGCAAGCCGGGCGTCGGCGAGCGGGGGCGCCCGGAGTGGCCGGGTTCGCACCCGCTCGCCGGCCCCGGTCGATTCGGCGGTCCGGCGCGGGTGCGAATGCTCGACGTGCTCGCGAGCTCGCCGGAACCGCTGGGCGTGAGCGAGCTCGCCGAGAGGATCGGTGTCGACCAGCCCCGTGCTTCGCGACTGGTGCAGCAGGGGGTGCAGGAGGGGATGGTGCGCCGTGAGGCGCATCCCGACGACGCGCGTCGCACGCGCATCGCCCTGACCGAGGAGGGCGCGGCGATCGCGCGGAGCTTCCGGGGCGAGCGGACGGATGCGGTGCGCACCGCCCTGGCGGGCTTCAGCGACGCCGAGCGCGTGGAACTCGCGCGCCTGCTCGGCAAGCTCGCCGACGCGTGGCCCGGGCCGGCGCCCGGCGAGAACCCTCGAGCATAGCCGCCGGCCGCGGCACACCACCATGACCTTCGGTCCTCCGGCGGGCGTCGATACCGTGGAGCGGTGAGCGAGAACCAGACGCGCGCCGACACGGCGCCTGACGACCCCGCGCCCGACGACCCGACCTCCTCTCCGACCGAAGAGACCGAAAACCTCCTCGACGTGAAGCCCGCCGAGGCGGATGTGACCAGCACCCTCGCCGCCGGGAAGGGAGTGCAGCCGTGGGTCTTCTGGCCCGCCGCAGGCGTCGTGATCGCCTTCAGCGCCTTCGCGATCATCGCCCCCGGCGCGGCCGAAGAGCTCTTCCTGGGCCTGCAGAACTCCATCGTCAACGGCTTCAGCTGGTACTACGTGCTGATCGCCGCGATCTTCGTGGCCATCGCCGTGGTCTTCGGGTTCTCCCGCTTCGGCGACATCAAGCTCGGCCGCGACAACGACGAGCCCGAGTTCTCCCTCGGCGCCTGGTTCTCCCTGCTGTTCGCCGCGGGCATGGGCATCGGCCTGGTCTTCTACGGCGTCAGCGAGCCGCTCAGCCATTTCGTCTCGCCGCGACCCGGCGTGACCGGCGAGCCGCCGCAGCTCGCGCAGGCGGCGCTCACCCAGACATACCTCCACTGGGGGGTCACGGCCTGGTCGATCTACGTCATCGTCGGGCTCAGCCTCGCCTACGCCATCCACCGGCGCGGCCGGCCGATCTCGATCCGCTGGACACTCGAACCCGTCCTCGGCCGCAAGCGCGTCGAAGGACCCTGGGGTCATGCGATCGACGTCGTCGCGCTCGCCGGAACGCTCTTCGGCGTGGCGACCTCGCTCGGCCTCGGCGTGCTGCAGATCAGCGCGGGTCTCGACGCCGCCGGCATCGCCGAGCCCTCCGCGGGCCTGCAGGTGATCATCATCGGCGTCATCACGGTGTGCGTGCTCGCGTCGGTCCTGTCCGGCGTCACCCGCGGCATGAAGTGGCTGTCCTCGACGAACCTGATCCTCGCCGGGCTGTTGCTGCTCTACATCCTGATCTTCGGGCAGACGGAGTACCTGCTGCGCGAGTGGGTGCAGTCGATCGGCTCCTACATCCAGAACTTCGTCGGCCTCTCCTTCACGGTGAGTGCCTTCCAGGGCACGGCCGGTGAGGACTGGCAGTCGTCGTGGACCTCGTTCTACTGGGGCTGGTGGATCTCGTGGGCGCCCTTCGTCGGCATCTTCATCGCCCGCATCTCCCGCGGGCGCACCGTGCGTCAGTTCGTGCTCGGCGTGATCGGCGTGCCGACCCTGCTCGGCATCCTGTGGTTCGCGGTGCTGGGCGGATCGGCCCTCTACCTCGAGCTCGACCAGCCGGGATCGATGACGACGGCCGACGGCTCGGTGAACATCGAGGGGGCGATCTTCCAGCTCCTGGACTACTTCCCGGGAACGACGCTGCTCACGATCGGCGTGATGGTGCTCGTGGCCGTGTTCTTCATCACGTCGTCCGATTCCGGGGCGCTCGTGATGGGGATGATCGCCACCGGCGGCAATCAGGAGCCGGCGAAGTGGATCCGCACCTTCTTCACGCTCGTGACCGCGCTGCTCGCGATCGCGCTGCTGCTCACCGGCGGACTCACCGCCCTGCAGACGGCGGCGATCACGATCGCCCTGCCGTTCAGTGTCGTGATGCTGCTGATCTGCTGGTCGACCATCGTGGCGTTCCAACGCGAACGCCGCGCCTACGACCACGCGCAGCGCGCCGCCTTCGTCGAGCGCATCGGCGACTACTACGGCCTCGAGGTCGAGGAGCCCGACCAGCGCGGCGTGCGGTGGCCGCGCCTGCCGAAGTGGATGCATCGGCGCTCCGACAGCGGTGACGGTAACGGCGCGGGCACCGGCCGTGGCTCGGGAGCCTCGCCGGCGGAGCGCGTCGATCCGTCGGTCACCCAGATCGAGGCGTCTCGCAAGGACGTCGGAGCGTATCCGCCCGAGTGATCGAGGAGCAGGCCGTCGTCAGTCGATGACGGCCTGCTTCGCCTTCACCGGGATCATGAGGGCGAGTCCGGCGAGCAGCACGATGGTGATGCCGAGGATGCCCAGTCGGGTGTCGCCCGAGATCGCGACGAAGAGGGCGAACAGGCCCGGCGCCATGAACGACACGGCGCGGCCGGTGGTGGCGTAGAGGCCGAAGATCTCGCCCTCGCGCCCCGGCGGCGTGATGCGGGCGAGGAACGACCGGCTCGCCGACTGCACCGGCCCGACGAAGGCGGTGAGGATGAGGCCGGCGATCCAGAAGCCGATCTGCGCGGTGCCGATGAAGAGCACCACCGTCCCCGTCGCGACGAGGCCGATGAGCGAGGCCATGATGACGTTCTTCGGTCCGAAGCGGTCGTCGAGGCGCCCGGCGAGGATCGTGGATGCGCCGGCGACGACGTTGGCGGCCACGGCGAAGTAGAGCACCTCGCTGGAGGAGAACCGGAACACCTGGGCGGCGATGATCGCGCCGAAGGTGAAGACGCCCGCGAGACCGTCGCGGAACACGGCGCTGGCCAGCAGGAACATCAGCACCTGCCGGTTGCCGTGCCAGAGCTTGGTGAGGGTGCCCCAGAGCACCGCGTAGGAGCGGAAGAAGCCCACGCGCACCCGCCGCTCGGCCGCCGGGATCTCGGGAACGCGCAGCAGCACGGGGATCGCGAAGATGCCGAACCACACCGCCGAGGCGACGATCGCGACGCGGATGTTGAGCCCGTC
>NZ_DEPK01000173.1:0-4570 GCF_002358725.1 Microbacterium sp. UBA3394 | reverse complement strand
GCACGAGCAGCAGCAGGAGCAGCACGATGCCGCCGACGTAGCCCATGCCCCATCCGAAGCCCGACACGCGGCCCATGTTCTTCGGCGTCGACACCTGCACGAGCATGGCGTTGTAGTTGACCCCGGCGAACTCGAAGAAGACGTTCCCGACCGCGAGCAGCGTGGCACCGAGGATGAGGTAGCCGGGCGTGCCCTCGACGAAGAACATCGCGGCCATGGCGCCGACGACCACGAACGTGTTCACGCCGAGCCAGAACTTGCGGCGACCGCTCCCGTCGGAGCGCTGGCCGAGAACGGGGGCGAGCACGGCGATGAGGATGCCGGCGATCATGAGGGCGAGGCCGACGACGCTGGCGTTGCCCGCCAGGGCGGCGACGAGCGCCGGATCGTCGTCGTTGCCGCCGGCGGCGTCGACGACCGCCGGGTCGACGAACAGGCTGCTGGCGAGGTAGGTGCTGAAGACGAACGTGGTCACGACCGCGTTGAAAGCCGCCGACCCCCAGTCCCACAGGGCCCACGCGAGCACCCCGCGCCGACGCGAGTCCGGTGCGTCGTCGGCCTGCGTCGAGGGCTGCGCGGGTTCCGGGGAGGGGCGGTCGGGATGCGGCATGTCGGTCACGGTATGACCTTTCGGTGAACGGCCGGTGCTCGGCGGCGAGCGGGGATCGCCTCATGATGCGAGGATGTGGCCATGCCCGTCAATGTCGAGCGCACCGAACTGCCGGGGATCGGCATCCGCCACGATGTCGAGACCGCCGCAGGGCGTCGCCTGTCGATCGTCACCTTCCGCGACGGGGGCCGCGAGCTCGCCGTCGCGGATCCCCATGATCCGGACCGCGCCGAGCTGTCGCTGGAGATCACCGACGACGAGGCCACCGCGCTGTCGGAGGTGCTCGGCGGATCGGTGATCATGACCCAGCTCGCGGGGGCTGCGCGACCAGGTCGACGGCCTGTCGACCTCGCAGATCCCGGTGCGGGCAGACTCGCCCTATGCCGGGCGTCCTCTGGGCGCCACCCGCGCCCGCACCCTCACCCGATGTTCGATCGTCGCCGTCGTGCGCGCCGGCGGCGTGGTGCCGGCGCCCGGGCCGGACGACGTGCTGAGCGTCGGCGACTCGCTCGTGGCGATCGGCACGGTGCGGGGCCTGGAGATGCTGGCCCGGATCATCGAGGGAAGCTGAGCATCCCATGGATCACGGCGCGCTCGTGCTCATCGAGCTCGGCGCGCTCCTGCTGGGCATCGCCCTTCTCGGCCGACTCGCCGGCCGGCTCGGCATCTCACCGATCCCGCTGATCCTGCTCGGCGGCCTCGCGTTCGGCGAGGGCGGTCTGCTCCCGTTCGCCGCCGGGGAGGAGTTCATCGAGATCGGCGCCGAGATCGGCGTGGTGCTCCTGCTGCTCATGCTCGGGCTCGAATACACCGCGGATGAGCTCGTCGGCAGCCTGCGCACCTCCCGCCGCGCGGGGGTGATCGACATGCTGCTGAACGCCCTCCCGGGTGCGGCGTTCGCGCTGCTCCTGGGCTGGGGGCCGATCGCGGCGGTCGCGCTCGGCGGGATCACCTGGATCTCGTCGTCGGGCGTCGTGGCGAAGCTGCTGCAGGACCTCGGACGCCTCACCAACCGCGAGACGCCGGTCGTGCTGTCGATCCTCGTGATCGAGGACCTCGCGATGGCGTTCTACCTGCCGCTGCTGACCGCGCTGCTGCTGGGGCTGAGTCTCGGCGCGAGCGTGCTCACCGTCGTCATCGCGATCGCGGTGGTCGCCGTCATCCTGTTCGTTGCCCTGCGGCACGGACACGTCGTGTCGCGGCTCGTCTCTTCGCGGAGCGCCGAAGTGCTCCTGCTGACGGTGCTGGGCGTGACCCTCATCGTGGCGGGCCTCGCGGCGCAGGCGAGCGTATCGTCGGCGGTCGGCGCGTTCCTCGTCGGCATCGCGATCTCCGGCCCGGTCGCCCGGCACGCCCAGCAGATGCTCACGCCGCTGCGCGACCTGTTCGCGTCGGTGTTCTTCCTCTTCTTCGGGCTGTCCACCGACCCCGCCGACCTGCTGCCGATGCTCCTGCCCGCGCTCGCGCTCGCCGCCGTCACGATGGCGACGAAGCTCCTCACCGCCTATCTCGCGGCCCGTCGCAGCGGCATCGGCGAGGCCGGACGCTGGCGCGCGGGGTTCGCCCTCATGCCGAGAGGGGAATTCTCGATCGTGATCGCCGGGCTCGCCATCGCCGCCGGTGTGGACCGGTCCCTCGCCGCATTGGCGACCGCGTACGTGCTGATCACGATCATCGCCGGCCCCCTGCTGGCGCGCATCCCGGACACGAAGGCGTTCACCGCGTGGACGGCACGTCGACAGGGCGCCGGCCGCCCCGCCCGCGCGTGAGCGGCGTCAGCCGACGGCGGAGAGGGGCTCGATGGTGCGCACGCGGGCGGTCGCCGGAGCCAGGCGGTAGCCGAGCCCCCGCACCGTCGCGATGCACTCCGGCGATCGGGCGTCGTCGCCGAGCTTGCGACGGATGTTCATGATGTGCACCTCGACCGCGTGACGGTCGTGCTCGGTGATGTGCTGGCCGGGCAGCCCGTTGGTCTCGCGCAGCATGAGCGCGAGCGACGACTTGCTGAAGACCTGCTCCTTGGCGCGCACGAGCATGTGCAGGATGTCGAACTCCGACCGCGTCAGTTCGCACGCGCGGCCGCGCATCTCGACGCGACGCGAGTGCGGATGCATCCGCAGCGGTCCGTGGGTGAGCCACGCGCCCTCGTCCTGGCGCGGAGCTCCGGTGCTCGTCAGGCTGCGCGAGCGACGCAGCAGCGCATCGATGCGTGCGCGGAGCGCGTGGGGGCGGACCGGGCCGGCGAGGTAGTCGTCGGCGCCGGCGCGGAAGCCCTCGACCGTCGCGGACTCGGAGTCGTCGTCCGAAAGCATGATCACGAACGCGTCGCTGAATTCCCGGATGCGGCGCACGGCTTCGAAGCCGTCGAGGCCAGCGAGGTCGGTCTGCACGATGACGAGGTCGGGGCGATGCTGGGCGGCCGCGTCGATCCCACTGAGGGCCGTCGCAGCGGAACGCACCCGGAAGCCCTGCTGCGACAGGCGGTCGGTCACCGCCTTCGCTCGATCGGCGCGACTGTCGATGACGAGGGCGGTCCGCGCGAACGGATCCGACAGGGGGTGTGTGGCGATGGGGCGCATGGGGGCCTTCGGCGTATGTGGGGGCGAACGTCGATACAGCTGGCGAGGCGTACGTGCAAGAAATTCTGTCTTTCATGAGTAACTTCTCATAAAACTCAGCATTCACACAGTCCCCATCCGTCCCACAACTTCAGTTTTTCCTCAGGTCGACCGGCTTTGGCTCAGGAAAAGTCGCGGAAGTCGTGCCGCGAGACGCCCGAGATCTAGCCTGGGTCGCCGGAGGAGAACGGGGGAGAACCGTGCGGGGAATCGCGCAGACGCTCGTCCTCCTGGGATCCACGCGCGCGTCGACGCTCAGCGAGCTGCTCGCCGAATACGGCGAGGGCGACCGCTTCCTGCACGAGGTCGTCGCGCGCGAGATCGTCACCCCGTCACAGCTCGCCGAGGCGATCGCGCGCCAGACGGGCCACCGCTTCGTCGACATCACCGGACTGCAGCTCGAACCCGAGATCGTCACGCTCGTGCCCGGCGGCCTCTGCCGCAAGTACGACGTGCTCCCCATCGGTCGCACGGCCGACCGGGTCGTGCTCGCCATGGCCAATCCCACCGACATCATCGCGCTCGACGACGTGTCCACCGTGACCGACCTGCAGGTGGAGCCGGTCGTCGTCGCGGCCGACGCGCTCCAGCTGGCGTTCCAGCGCTACGTGCGATCCGACGAGGAGCTCTCCGATCTGTCCGCCGAGCTGGAGGAGAGCGCGGCGACGCACCTGTCGGCGACCGAGGTCGTCGACGACCAGGACAGCGATGCGCCGATCGTGCGGTTCGTGAACCTCCTCGTCACGCAGGCGATCGACGATCGCGCGAGCGACATCCACGTGGAGCCGGGGGAGTCGCACCTGACCGTGCGCTATCGCATCGACGGGGTGCTGCACGAGATGCAGCGGGCCGATCGCAACATCCAGGACGGCATCATCTCGCGGCTGAAGATCATGGCCTCCATCGACATCGCCGAGCGGCGCCGGCCGCAGGACGGCCGGCTGTCGGTCTCGCACGGGGGCCGCAAGGTCGATCTCCGCGTCGCGACGCTGCCCACGGTGTGGGGCGAGAAGATCGTGATGCGCATCCTCGACAACACCGCCGTCAGCCTCTCCCTCGCCGATCTGCGGATGGGTCGCGGCAACCTGACGCGCTTCCGCGGCGCCATCGAGCGGCCGCACGGCATGGTGCTGGTGACCGGGCCGACCGGATCGGGCAAGTCCACGACGCTTTACACGGCGCTGCGGGAGGTGTCGAACCCGCGCGTGAACGTCATCACGGTCGAGGATCCCGTCGAGTACCGCATGGCGGGGGTCAACCAGGTGCAGGTCAACGCCAAGGCCGGCCTGACGTTCCAGTCGGTGCTGCGCAGCATCCTGCGCTCCGACCCCGACATCGTGCT
>NZ_DEPK01000270.1:0-3662 GCF_002358725.1 Microbacterium sp. UBA3394 | reverse complement strand
GAAGCAGGTCACCGCCGTGGACGCTCCGACGCCGCGCGGGTCGAATCCGACGACGTCGTAGGCATCCACCACCTCTTCGCCCACGGCGAAGGTCAGCGAGTCGCGGATCAGCGAGACGCCGCTCGATCCCGGCCCGCCGGGATTGGTCAGCAGCGACCCGATCGGGTCACCCGAGGTCGCCCGGTGACGGATGACGGACAGCTCGATCTCGCCCACGCTCGGGTCGTCCCAGTCCAGCGGCACGGCGACGGTCGTGCAGTCGAACTCCGAGCCGCACGCGGCCCAGTCGAGCGTCTGCTCGTAGAACGGCAGCAGCTCGGCCGCCACGCCGTCGGTGTCGGGAGCCGCGCTCGTGGTGGGGGCGGCCACGCCGCCTTCCTCGGGGATCATCGCGTACAGGCATCCGGTGAGCGTGAGGCTCGCGACGGCGATCCCGCCGACGACGGCGCCGACGCGACGCATGAGGGTGGTCTTCACGGTGTCCTCCCGCTGGCGACGGTGACCAGCAAGCTCTCGAGGGCCAGGGTGGGGTTGACGTTCTGTTCGAGGTTGCGCCGCGTCTCGGCGATGCGATCCAGCACCACCAAAGCGCGCTGCGGACCCCAGGCCTGAGCGAGCGCGCGCAGTTCCGACTCCAGCTCGCGGTTGATCATGTCCGCCTCGCGCCCGAAGGCCAGCATCACGACATCGCGGTACATCGACTGCAGATCGGTGAGCACCCGGTCGATGCCGTCGCGCAGACTCCGGGTCGCGCGACGCTTCTGCTCGTCTTCGAGCGCGGACACCTGGGAGCGCACGGCGGGCGGCAGGGCGGCACCGTCGGCGACCCCGAGCGTGCGCCGCAGGTCGGCACGCTCGGCCTCGTCGCGTTCCGCGGTGAGCGCCTTCGCGTCGTCGGTGGCCGCCTGCACGATGCGCGCCGCGACCTCGACCGCGTCGCCGACCCCGCGAACGCCGAGCACGCCGCGAAGAGTCTCCTCGCGGCGTGCACGCGCGGCCACGTCGGTCGCCAGACGCTGCGCCATGCCGATGTGCCGCTGGGCGTGCCGGGCGGACTGCTCGGCGACACCCGGGTCGGCGCCGGTGCGCTGCACGATCAGGCGGGCGACGTCGTCGACCTCCGGGTCGCGGAGCCGCAGGGTGCGCACGCGCGAGCGGATGGTCGGGAGCAGGTCGGCGTCGCTCGGCGCGCAGAGCACCCACACCGTGTGGTCGGGCGGTTCCTCGAGAGCCTTCAACAGCACGTTGGAGGTGCGCTCGGCCATGCGATCCGCATCTTCCACGACGATCACGCGATGCCGACCGAGCGAAGGCGCGTAGAAGGCGCGTTCGACGAGCTTGCGCGCCTCGTCGATGCGGATGATGACCTGCTCGGTGCGCAGCGCCGTCAGATCGGGGTGCGTGCGAGCGAGCACCTGCCGCATCACCGTCTCGTCGCCGGGCTCCGCGATCAGCGCCGCCGCGAACGCGTAGGCGAGGGTCGAGCGCCCGGAGCCGGGAGGTCCGGTGATGAGCCACGCGTGCGTCATCGCCGTGGGATCCGCCGCCGCGGCCCGCAGGATCTCGACGGCGTCGGGCTGGCCCCACACGGCGTCCCACGGAAGCGGTGCGGGATCGGCGACGTCGACGGGAGACACCGGGTCGGCCGTCGCATCCATGGTCGTCAGCCTAATCCGCCGCGCCGACGTCGCCGGAACGCGCCTCGAGGAGGCCCGCCACCCGGTCGCGCACCGCACCGGCGATCTCCGCGGCGGGGCGCGTGGCGTCCATGACGAGGAAGCGGTCGGGCTCGGCGGTGGCCAGCGCGAGGAACTCGGCGCGCACCGCGGCGTGAAAGACCTCCTTCTCGGCCTCGAGGCGATCGAAGGGCTTGTCGTCCGCATCCAGCCGGCTGCGTGCGAGGTCGGGATCGAGGTCGAGGAGCACCGTCAGGTCGGGCAGGAGCCCCTCGGCCGCCCACAGGGAAAGCTCGCGCACCTCGTCGCGTCCGAGCACGCGCCCGGCACCCTGGTAGGCGACCGACGAGTCGAGGTAGCGATCCTGGATGACCACATCGCCTCGCTCGAGCGCGGGCCGCACGAGCGTGGCGATGTGGTGCGCACGGTCGGCGGCGTAGAGGAGCGCTTCGGCGCGAGGGGCGACCTCGCCCCGATGGTGCAGCACGATGTCGCGGATGAGGGCGCCCACCTCGGTGCCGCCGGGTTCGCGTGTGCGGACGACGCTCGCCCCCCGGTCGGAGAGCCATTCCGCGAGCAGCTGGGCCTGCGTCGTCTTGCCGGCGCCGTCGCCGCCCTCGAGGGTGACGAAGAGTCCGCGGGTCACGACTTCTTCGAGGTCGTCTTGCGCGTCGTCGTGGCCCGCTTGCGCTTGGGGGCCGGACCCTTGGCGCGCTTGTCCGCGAGGAGCTGCACGGCACGCTCGAAGGTGACCGCCTCGACATCCTCGCCGCGGGGGATCGTCGCGTTCGTCTCACCGTCGGTGACGTACGGCCCGAAGCGCCCGTCGCGCAGCTTGATCGGCTTGCCCGAGGTCGGGTCGGCCTCGAACTCCTTCAGTGCACTGGCTGCGCGGCGCGCGCCGTACTTCGGCTGCTTGTAGATCTCGAGCGCCTGCTCGAGGGTGACGTCGAACAGCTGCTGCTCACTCTCCAGCGTGCGCGAGTCGGTGCCCTTCTTCAGGTACGGACCGTACCGCCCGTTCTGCGCGGTGATGGGCTCGCCGCTTTCCGGGTCCTCGCCCACGGTGCGCGGGAGCGACAGCAGCCGCAGCGCGGTCTCCAGATCGACGGTGTCGACCGACATCGACTTGAACAGCGACGCGGTGCGCGGCTTGGGGGCGTCCTTCTTCTTGGTCGCGCGCTTCTTCGGGGCCTCGGCCTCGGCGGGAGCCGCCGGCTCCTCGGGCTCCGGCTCGAGCTCCTGCACGTATGGGCCGTAGCGCCCGTCCTTCACGACGATCTGCTTGCCGGTGTCGGGGTTCACGCCCAGCACGCGGTCGCCGGCCACGGGCGCCTCGATCAGCTCGGTCGCCTTGTCGACGGTGAGCTCATCCGGGGCCAGGTCTTCGGGGATGTTGACCCGTCGCGGCTCGCCCTCCGGGTCCTCCGCGTTCGGCACCTCCAGATACGGCCCGTACTTGCCGAAGCGCAGGGTCGCCACGTCGCCGATGGGCGTGGAGTTGAGCGCGCGGGCGTCGATCTCGCCCAGGTTGTCGACGATGTTGCGCAGCCCGACGTGCGCGTCGGATCCCCAGTAGAACTCGTGGAGCCAGTCGACGCGCTTCTGCTCGCCGCGGGCGATCGCATCGAGGTCGTCCTCGAGCGCCGCGGTGAAGTCGTAGTCGACGAGATCGGCGAAGTGCTGCTCGAGCAGCCGCACGACGCTGAAGGCGAGCCAGCTCGGGATGAGCGCCTGACCGCGCTTGGAGACGTACCCGCGGTTGAGGATGACGTCGATGATGCTCGCGAACGTCGAGGGACGCCCGATCCCCTTCTCCTCGAGCGCCTTGACGAGGCTCGCCTCGGTGTAGCGGGGCTTGGGAGAGGTGGCGTGGCCCTTCGGCTCGACCTCGGTCAGGCGCAGCACGTCTCCGACAGCGAGCTGCGGCAGCGACTGGTCGGCCGCCTTGTCGGCGTCGCCGTGCTTCTCGTCGCTGCCCTCTTC
>NZ_DEPK01000280.1:0-3113 GCF_002358725.1 Microbacterium sp. UBA3394 | reverse complement strand
CGATCGGCAAGGCCACCTACTCACTCGTCCTGACCGAATCGGGCGGCATCGTCGACGACGTCATCGTCTACCACCTCGATGAGGAGCGGTTCCTCGTCATCGCCAACGCCGGCAACCGCGACGCGGTCGGCAGCGCGCTCGACGAGCGGCTGCGCGCTTTCCCGGCACCCACGCCGGCGAGCACCGCCGACGAGAGTGGTTCGTTCGCGTTCGTCGCCGGAGCCCAGCCTCGCGTGGAAGACGTCTCCGACGTCTCTGCGCTGATCGCCCTCCAAGGTCCCCGGGCCGCGCAGATCCTCGCCGACGTGAGCGGACTCGAGCTCGTCGCGCCGCCGGCAGGGCGCGACGGCGTGCCCGAGGAGTGGGCGGTCGCGGATCTCGGCTCCTACGCGGCGCGCGGAGCGGCGTTCGCGGGCACGACCGTCGTCGTCTGCCGCACCGGTTACACCGGCGAAGACGGATTCGAACTCCTGATCGCCGCCGACGCCGCGCCCGCGCTGTGGGACGCCGTCCTGGAGGCGGGAGAGCCCCACGGGCTCATTCCTGCGGGACTCGCCGCGCGCGACACCCTTCGCCTCGAAGCGGGCATGCCGCTCTATGGCCACGAGCTCGGCCGCCATATCCGTCCCGCTCAGGCCGGGCTCGGCCGCGTCGTCGCGATGGGCAAAGACGACTTCGTCGGAAAGGCCGCGCTCGCCGAGGCCCAGGACCCGGCGGCGCGTGTGCTCGTGGGGCTCGTCTCCGAGGGCCGCCGGGCTGCGCGTGCGGGCTATGCCGTGCTGGCCGGAGACGACATCGTCGGCGAGGTCACCAGCGGCGCCCTGAGCCCCACGCTCGGCCATCCGATCGCGATGGCCTTCGTCGACCCCGCCCAGGCCGAGCCCGGAACAGCCCTCGCCCTCGACGTGCGGGGGACCCGCATCCCCGCGACCGTGACCGCCCTGCCCTTCTACCGGAGGAACCGATGACCGACACCACCGCCCTGAAGTACACCGCCGAGCACGAATGGATCGCCCTGGACGGCGACACCGCGACCGTCGGCATCACCGCCTTCGCCGCCGAGAAGCTCGGCGACATCGTCTTCGTCGAACTGCCCGGTGTGGGATCGGAGGTCTCCGCGGATGCCGTCTGCGGCGAGATCGAATCGACGAAGTCGGTCGGAGAACTTTACGCGCCGCTGACGGGTACCGTCTCGGCCGTCAACGACGACGCCGTGGACGATCCGTCGCTGGTGAACTCCGACCCCTTCGGCCAGGGGTGGCTCATCAAGCTCACCGTCGACCCCGCCGCCGTCGACGGACTCCTCGACCACGAGGCGTACGCGAAGCTCACCGGCGGGCAGGCGTGACGGGCGGAGCCGCGGCCTTCGCCGCCCGCCACATCGGCACCGACGGTGCCGCCCAGCGGGTCATGCTCGACACGATCGGCTACGCCGACACCGCCGCTCTCCTGGAGGCGGCCGTTCCGGCATCCATCCGGCTCGCCGACGGAGAAGGCCTCGATCTCGAGGCCGCCACCGAGGCCGAAGCGCTCGCCGAGCTGCGCACGTTCGCCGACGGCAACACCGTCGCGCGGTCGATGATCGGACTCGGCTACCACGACACCCACACCCCCGCGGTCATCGCGCGCAACGTGTTCGAGAACCCGTCGTGGTACACCGCCTACACCCCCTATCAGCCCGAGATCTCCCAGGGGCGGCTGGAGGCGCTCATCACCTTCCAGACGATGGTGACCGATCTCACCGGGCTCGACACGGCGAACGCGTCGATGCTGGACGAATCGACCGCGGTCGTGGAGGGCATGCTCGTCGCGCGACGCGCGTCGAAGAGCCCCTCGAACGTCTTCCTGGTCGACGCCGACGCGCTGCCGCAGACGCACGATCTCCTCGCTCACCGCGCCGCGGCGCTCGGGATCGAGCTGCGCCCGGTCGACTTCGCCGCGGGTGCCTCGGTCGACGGTGACGTGTTCGGCGCCTTCATCCAGTACCCCGGAGCATCCGGACGGGTGTGGGACCCCACCGAGGTCATCGCCGCGGTGAAGGACGCCGGCGGTCGCGTCGTCGTCGCCGCCGACCTGCTCGCGCTCACCCTGCTGCGCTCGCCCGGCTCCCTCGGGGCCGACATCGCCGTGGGAACCACCCAGCGATTCGGTGTGCCCATGGGCTTCGGCGGGCCGCACGCGGGCTACATGGCGGTGCGTTCCGGTCTGGAGCGTCAGCTGCCCGGACGCCTCGTCGGCGTGTCGCAGGACGCCGACGGCGCCCCCGCCTACCGCCTGTCGCTGCAGACGCGGGAGCAGCACATCCGTCGGGAGAAGGCGACGTCGAACATCTGCACCGCGCAGGTGCTGCTGGCGGTCATGGCGGCGATGTACGCCGTCTACCACGGCCCCGACGGCCTGCGTGCGATCGCGCGGTCGGTGCACGAGCAGGCGACGCTCGTCGCCGACGCGCTCACGGCGCGGGGGCTGCCGGTGATCGCCGAATCGTTCTTCGACACGATCCAGGTGCGGGTGGCGAACGCCGACCCAGTCGTCGACGCCGCCCGCGCGCGCGGCATCCTGCTTCGCCGGGTGGACGAGGGCACCGTCGGGGTGAGCTTCGACGAGGTCTCGGCGTCGACGCGCGGGGTGGTCGAAGACCTCCTGGCGGCGTTCGGGGTCGCGGATGACGCCGGGGCGGCGCCCTCCGGCGCGCCTGTCGGCACGGCCGCGACGCGGTCCTTCCCCGAGGCGCTGCGGCGCACGGACGACTGCCTCACGCATCCGGTATTCGCCGCCCACCACTCCGAGACCGCCATGATGCGGTACCTCAAGCAGCTCGCCGACCGCGACTACGCCCTCGATCGCGGGATGATCCCCCTCGGGTCGTGCACCATGAAGCTCAACGCCGCCACCGAGATGGCCGCGGTGTCCTGGCCCGAGTTCGCGCGGATGCATCCGTTCGCCCCCGCCGAGCACGTGACGGGATACCTCGACCTCGTCACGCAGCTCGAGCAGTGGCTCGCCGACTTGACGGGCTACGACGCCGTCTCGCTGCAGCCGAACGCGGGATCGCAGGGCGAGCTCGCCGGCCTCCTCGCGATCCGCGGCTACCACCGCTCGCGCGGTGACGA
>NZ_DEPK01000014.1:0-3496 GCF_002358725.1 Microbacterium sp. UBA3394 | reverse complement strand
GATGCCGTAGGCGGCGTCTTCCGCCGTGGCGGTGTAGTGCTCGCCGTTCTCGTCCCAGCGGTCGGCGATGTGCACGGCCGCCTGGGCGTAGACGCTCTTGACCTCACCGAACAGGTTCTCCATGACGTAGTTCCAGTGCGGGAACATGTCGACGATGATGCCGCCGCCGTCTTCGGTGCGATAGTTCCAGCTCGGACGCTGCGCAGGCTGCCAGTCGCCTTCGAAGACCCAGTATCCGAATTCGCCGCGCACCGAGAGGATGCGGCCGAAGAAGCCCGAATCGATGAGGCGCTTCAGCTTCTGCAGGCCCGGGAGGTAGAGCTTGTCGTGCACGACGCCGGTCTTCACGCCGGCTGCCGCGGCGAGCTTGGCCAGCTCGAGTGCTTCGGCCGCGGTCTCTGCGGTCGGCTTCTCGGTGTAGATGGTCTTGCCGGCCGCGATCGCCTTGCGGAGAGCCGCCGAACGCGCCTTGGTGACGAGGAAGTCGGCGTAGATCTCCCAGCGGGGGTCGGCGAGGGCCGCATCGAGGTCGGTGGTGTAGTCCTCGATGCCGTGCTTGTCGGCGAGGTCGGCGAGCTTCGCCTCGCTGCGGCCGACCAGCAGCGGCTTGACCGTGACCTTCGTGCCGTCGGAGAGCACGATGCCGCCCTGGTCGCGGATCGCGAGGATCGAGCGCACCAGGTGCTGCCGGTAGCCCATGCGCCCGGAGACGCCGTTCATGATGATGCCGATCTCGCGGACGGCCGGGCGGACCTCGGCCTGGGGCGGGGCGATCGTGGTGTCGGTCATGCGGTCCTTCTCTCTCGTATCCGGCGACGTCACGGTCGCGGAAAAGCCGGGGAACCCCGAGGGGTAAACGCTTTCCCTAGTGTGCCACGCCCCTGTCCGCCGCGCAAGCGCTTTCCCGTGCATGGCCACGCCGCCCCGCTCCGCCGCCGCACGCCGCCCACACCGGCCCGCGCCGCGCGGCGCCCGCCCACGAAAGTCGCACGGGCTCCGCAAAAGCCGCTCCGCAGTCATTTTCGGCGGGTGCGCGGCCCCTTCATCCGCACAAAGTGACTGCGGAGCGGGGCAGGTGGCGCGGAGTGAGGTGAAGTGACCGCGGAGTTAGGTGAAGTGACTGCGGAGTGCGGTGAGGTACCGCGGAGCGGGTGATGAGCGCGACGAGGGGCGCCCGGCGGATCGCCGGACGCCCCTCGGGCCGTGGATCGCTTAGAAGTCGAAGTCGCCGATGTTCTCGGCGTCGAAGACGTAGGGGTCTCCGAGGAGGACGACGCCGTCGGCGCCGACCTCGTAGGTGCCGAGCTTGCCGGCCTCGAACGAGTCGCCTTCCGCGCCTTCGATCGCACCGGTGGCCAGCGCGTCGGCGGCGAAGGCGGCGAGGTAGCCGAGGTCGGCCGGGTTCCACAGCGCGAACGCCTCGACGGTGCCGTCTTCGACGTACTCGCGCATCTGGTTCGGTGTACCGAGGCCCGTCAGCGCGACCTCACCCTTGTACTCCGAGGTCGACAGGTAGCGCGCTGCGGCGGCGATCCCGACGGTGGTCGGCGAGACGATGCCCTTGAGGTCGGGGTAGGTCTGCAGCAGAGCGGCGGTCTTGTCGAACGACGTCTGGTCGTCGTCGTCGCCGTAGGCGACCTCGACGAGCTCGACGTTCGGGTGGTTGGCCGCAAGCTCCTCCTCCATCATCTCGATCCAGGAGTTCTGGTTCGTGGCGTTGGCGGAGGCGGACAGGACGGCGATCTGGCCTTCGTCGCCGATCTGCTCGGTGATCAGGTCGACCTGCACCTGCGCGATGCCTTCTGCGGTGGCCTGGTTGATGAACAGGTCGCGGCACTCCGGGTTGGTGTCGGAGTCGAAGGTGACGATCTTCACGCCGGCGCTGCTGGCCTCGTCGAGCGCATCGCAGATGGCCTCGGGGTCGTTCGCCGAGACGACGAGCGCGTCGGCGCCCTGCTGCGCCGCGGTCTGGATGTAGGTGACCTGCGAGGTCGGGGTCGCCTCGCTCGGGCCGACCTCTTCGAAAACTCCGCCGAACTCGTCGACGGCCTCGACGGCCCCGGCGCTGGAGGTGTCGAAGTACGGGTTGCCGAGGTTCTTGGGCAGCATCGTGATGGTGACGGCCTCGCCGTCGCCGCCCGCGTCCCCGCCCGAGTCGCTTGAGCCGGAGCATCCGGTGAGGACGAGTGCTGCGGTGGCCGCGACGGCCGCGATGCCGACGCCGAAGCGGCGGTTCCTGGTGTTGAACATCGTTGTTTCCTTCCCTTGGTGAAGTCGGTCTGTGATTCCAGGTGGAATGCTCAGGCGTCGGATGCGCCGGAGCGTCCCTTCTTCTTCCCGACGGCGGACACACGCTTGGTGCGCACCCATGCGAGGAAGCTTGCGGACACCACCGAGACGACCAGCAGGATCCCGGTGATGACGTTGATGATGTCGCTGGTGACGCCGGCCAATCGGAGGGCGCTGGAGAGCGTCCCGATCAGCAGCACGCCGGCGATGACGCCGTGGAGCGCGCCACGGCCGCCGAAGATCGACACCCCACCCAGCAGGACGGCGGCGATGATCTGCAGTTCCATGCCGGTGGCGTTGTCGCCGCGGGCGTTGTTGTAGAGCAGGGTGAAGTAGATCCCGGCGAAGCCCGACACGGCGCCGCTCATGACGAACAGCCAGAACTTCGTCAGGCCGACGTCGATCCCCGAGAAGCTTGCGGCCTCCTTGTTCAGGCCGATCGCATAGAGCGAGCGTCCGAAGGGGGTGAAGTGCAGCAGGACGGCGAAGACGACAGCCAGCACGATGAACGGGATGATGATCATCGGCACGGGGGTCCCCGGCACGTTGGCTCGCGCCAGATCGGTCCAGAAGTCCGGGAAGTCGCTGATGGCCGTGGTTCCCAGCAGCCCCACCGCGATTCCGCGAAAGAGTGCGAGCGTGCCGATCGTGACGGCCAGCGAGGGCAGACCCACGAAGGTGACCAGGGCGCCGTTGATCGCACCCGCGATGATGCCGACGACGATCGCGGCCAGGCCCGCGAGCGGCAGCCCCCAGCCGGCCTGGACGCCGAGCCCCGTGACCACCGAGGAGAGACCGACGATGCTGGCCACCGAGAGGTCGATCTCCTCGGTGATGATGATCAGCGTCATCGGCAGGGCGATCAGAAGGATCGGTGCGAGTTCGCGAATGAGGTAGGTGATCGTCAGCGGGCTGTCGAAGTTCGGCACCACGATGGTCGCGACGACGATCACGAGTGCGAGGAGTCCGATGATGGCCGCTTCGCGGTTCAGCACGACCCGTCGCCACAGGGCGTGGTGATGGTTGCGGTAGCGGCGCTCGGTGCGAGCGGTGAGGACGGCCGAGGTCATGATTGCTCCTCCCTCGCGGCGATGAGTCGTCGGTGTTGTCTCACGGCGAGCACCCGGTCGAGCACGATGGCGCCGATGATGAGGATGCCGACGACGGCGCGCTGCCAGAAGTCCTCGATGCCGATGATCGGCAGGGC
>NZ_DEPK01000202.1:11010-11148 GCF_002358725.1 Microbacterium sp. UBA3394 | reverse complement strand
GGTGAAGCCGCGCACCTGCTCCCAGTCGAGGGGCAGGTCGAAGGCCTGTCGTTCGCCGGAGACGTACTCCGACAGCTGCGCCGCCGCACGAAGAGCCAGCGGATCGCGATCGTCGGGCGTCAGCATGCCGGGATGACG
>NZ_DEPK01000202.1:0-10623 GCF_002358725.1 Microbacterium sp. UBA3394 | reverse complement strand
GCTCGTCATCGACGACGATGAGCACCTCGCCGACCGGGGTCGGGTGCACGTGGAAGCGGAGTGTCATGGCGTCATCCTGTCGCGCGCGCCGCGACGTCGTCGATCCTGCGCGGGAGCCTGGGGAGCGTCACTCAGCGCGACACGGCTGGGGAGGAGCGGTTCACCCCGAGCGGTCCCGCGCCTCCCAATACCGCGAAACTCTGTCGGGATGCAAGAGGACCGCGCGTCCCGCGCATAGTGTGACTGTCGTGTGGCGAGCAGAAGGCAGCGTCGCGGTCGGTGAGCAGGTGGCCGGACCGGCGGCGACCGTGACCCCCGGCGACCTCGATCTCTCGGAGCCGGGCGTGCGGGTGACCCATGTCGCCGAGTCCGAGCGCGATCGGCTCCGCCGTCAATCGGCGCGTCTGGGCGGGCGGTCGACGCTGCTGCACTTCGACGAGAGCGTCGATGCGGGCATCGAGATCACGAAGGCGCACCCGGGAAGTCTGCCGCAGTTCATCACCGGGCGCTCGACGCTCCTGTCCAACCTCTTCCGCGACGAGGTCGCGCTGCGGACCGCACGCATGGCGGCCGAGCAGATCACCGCCAAGAACGTGGAGCTGCGCACGGCGCGCGGGATCGAGGCCGTGCACCTCGCCGTCGGTCTCGCGGTCTGGCGCCTTGGCGGGCTGGAGTGCTCCGCGCCGGTGCTGCTGCGGCCGCTGGCCATCCGTCGCCACCACAGCGACTTCGAGCTGAAGCTGCACGGTTCGTTCTCGGTCAACCCCGAGCTCGTGCGCGCCCTGCGGACGCACTTCGGCATCGACCTCGACGGCGACGCGCTCGCCGCCCTAGCCTACGACCAGGGGGTGTTCAAGCCCCAGCCCGTCATCGACCACCTGCGCGCGCTCACCTCCGGCTTCGATCACTTCCGGGTGCACCCCCGGCTGGTGGTCTCGAGCTTCGCCGACGTCGGCGAGACCATGACGCGCGACTGCCGCGACCTCGACCACCCCGTGCTGAATGCGCTCGCCGGGCATCTCGCCGACCGCGAGGCCTTCACCGCTCGCCGCGAGGTGCCGCAGATGCCGCACCCCGACGAGCGACCGCCCGCCGCCGACACGCTCCTGCTCGACGCGGACGCCGAGCAGGAGGCGGTCCTCGCGCGCATCCTCGCCGGACAGTCCCTCGCGGTGCACACCCTGCCCGGCACGGGGGGCACGCAGACCGTGATCAACACCGTCGGCGCGCTCGTGCGCGACGGCAAGCGCGTGCTGGTGGTGAGCGCGCGACGGTCGACCCTCGACGGCATCCGGCACCGCCTCGCCGGCATCGGGCTGCCCGGCCTCGCGGTCTCGCCGCGATCGCTGCGCCGCGACCTGATCCGCGCGATCGGGCGCAACGAGAAGGCACAGGCGCCGAAGGTCGCCGACATCGACGACGCGCTCGTGCGCCTGCGCGGCGTGCTGCGCGACTACCGCACCGCCGTGACGAAGACCGACGACGCCCTGAAGGTGTCGGTGCTCGACATCCTGCGCGCGCTGTCGCGCCTGTCCGCGCGGGATGTGCCGCCGTCGACCTCGGCGCGCCTCGGGGTGCGCACCCTGCTGCGTCTGGCGGCCTCGCGCGATGTGGCCGCCACGAAGCTGGCCGCCGCCGCGCGGCTCGGTGAGTTCCGCTTCGGGCCCGACGACTCGCCGTGGTACGGCGTCTCGTTCGCGACGACGGAGGATGCGCGCGCCGCCCACGCCCTCGCGGGGCGCCTGCACCGCACCGACGTGCCCGCTCTTCTGGAGCGCGGATACGAGCTGATCGCCCAGACCCGCATGCACCCCTTCCGCACGGTCGCCGACCTCGGGGAGTACCTCTCCGTGCTGCAGGGCATCCGCGACACGCTCGACCGGTTCAGCCCCACGGTGTTCGAGCGGCCCCTCGTCGAGCTCATCCAGGCGCACGCGCCGCGCCGGGACGCACCCACGATGAGCGGGGCGAATCGCCGTCGGCTGCGGCGCCTGTCGAAGGAGTACATCCGTCCGGGCGTGCACGTGCCCGACATGTACGAGGCGCTGCTGCGCATCCAGCACCAGCGCACCCAGTGGCAGCGCTTCGTCGACGCCGGGATCACGCCGGAGGTGCCGCTCGGCCTCGCCGACGTCGTCACCGCGTGGCAGCGGGCCGACGCGGAGCTCGCCGACCTCGACGGTGTGCTGGGCCGCACCGGCTCGCACGCGCTGTCGACGCTTCCCGTCGCGACCCTCGTCCGCACCCTGGCGTCGCTCGCCGCCGAGTCGTCGTACTTCGACAACCTCGTCGAACGCGCCACCCTCCGCACCGAACTCGGCGAGATGGGCCTCGAGCCGCTGCTGTCGGAGCTGTCGGTGCGGCACGTTCCCGAAGAGAACGTCGAAGCGGAGCTGGAATTCGCGTGGTGGCAGTCGGCGCTCGAGCACGTGCTGCGATCGGATCGCGCTCTTCTGGGCGCGAACACCGCGGTGGTGGACCGGCTGGAACGAGACTTCCGGCTCGTCGACGAGGCCCACGCGGCCGCTGCCGGTCCGCTCCTCGCGGCGCAGCTCGCGACCCAGTGGCGGATCGGCCTGGTCGATCACGCCGACGAGGCCGACGCCCTCAAGCGCGCCCTGAAGGACGGCGTCAGCGCCGCCCACGTGCTGCAGGCCGCCCCCACCCTCATGCGCACCCTCGCTCCCGTCTGGCTCGCCTCGCCCTACGACGTGCCGCGCATCCCGGGCGACGAGGACTTCGACGTGGTCGTCGTCGCGGATGCCGCCTCGCTCGCCCTCGCCGAGGCCACCCCGGCCCTCCGCCGGGCGCGCCAGGTCGTCGTGTTCGGAGACCCCGTCACGCAGAAGCCCACGCCGTTCCGCGTCGCGGCCGGCGAGCTGTCGGAGGACGACCGCCTCGAAGCCGAAGACGCGGAGCCGTTCGACAGCGTCAGCGTGTTCGAGCGCCTTGCCGAACTCGTGCCCATCGCGACCCTCACCCGCAGCTACCGCGCCGGGGGAGAGGACCTCGCCGAACTCGTCAACGACGCGTTCTACGGCGGCGAGCTCTCCTCGCTGCCGTGGGCCGGGTCGTATCTCGGACGCGGGAGCCTCAGCGTCGACTACGTCGAGGGCGGCACGGGCGTGCCCGATCCCGTGACCGGTGCCGTGGAGAGTCCGGATGCCGAGGTCGCGCGCGTGGTCACGCTCGTGGTGGAGCACGCGGTCAACCGCGGCCAGGAGTCCCTCATGGTCGTCACGGCCAGCACCCGGCATGCGGCGCGCATCCGTGCCGCTGTGGAAGCGGCCTTCGCCGGCCGCTCCGACGTGGCCGACTTCGTCTCGCGCGACACGGCGGAGCCGTTCGCGGTGCTGAGCCTGGAGGAGTCCGTCGCCGAGAGCCGGGACCGGGTGGTCTTCTCGCTCGGCTTCGGCCTCACCCGCCACGGGCGCGTGCTGAGCGACTTCGGCGACCTCTCCACGCCCGACGGCGATCGGCTGCTGACCGTCGGCATGACGCGCGCGCGGCGGTCGATGGTCATCGTGTCGTCCATCCGCCCGTCGTCCTTCGATGACGGTCGACTCGAGCACGGCGCGGCGACGCTCATGAGCATCCTCGGCGGACTGGCCGCACGGCAGCGCGACGCGCGCCTGGAGGATCTCGCCGACCCGCTCACGCGGTCCCTCGCCCGCGAGCTGCGGCGGCTCGGTGTGGCCGTCGACGTCGACTACCGGGGCCTGCTGCCCCTCGTCGCCCAGCACGACGGCAAGGCGGTCGTGGTCGAGAGCGACCCCGAGACGGTCGCGGACTCGCTGCGCGAGGCCCTCCGGCTGCGGCCGCAGATCCTGCGGCGCCTCGGCTGGCACTACGTGCGCGTGCACTCGTTCGACCTCTACAGCGACCCCGCCTCGGTCGCGGAGCGCATCGCCGGCCTGCTCGGCGTGTCGTCCGAAGCGCCGCGCGCCGACGCGGACACGCAGCCGATCGATGTCATCGAGTGACCGGCAGCGTGTGGAGAAGGTCCGCGGCGCCCGGCGGGCGAAGCTGACCGCCGCACCCGGCACCACCGACGAGCCCGCGGAGCCCGACGCCGACAGTGACGCCGAGGCCGCGGCGCCGGCATCCGGACCGAACGACGAGCGGATGCGCCGCGAGGTGCCGCCCCACTACTGAGGCGGAGCGGGGCTAAACCTTCGGGGTGGCGTTCTGCTTCTCGAGCAGATCGCGGATCTGCACCAGGATCTCCTGCTCGGTGGGCAGCTGCGGCTCTTCGGGCGCCTTGTCGACGCCCGCCTTCGCGGCGGCCCGCGCCTTCATGAGGTTCATCGGGTGCACGAAGACGAAGTAGACCACGAGCGCCACGGCCAGGAACGAGATGACGGCGTTGATCAGCGTGTCCACGGGGAAGGTCACGTCGCCCCAGAGCCCCTGCACCGTGAATCCGATGGTGCCGTCTTCGGAGGGCTGCCACACCAGCTGGATCAGCGGATTGATGATGCTCGCGACGATCGCGTTGACGACCGCGGTGAAGGCGGCGCCGATGACCACGGCGACGGCGAGGTCGATGACGTTGCCTCGGAGGATGAACTCCTTGAAACCCTTGATCACGGTGTCTCCTTCCGGCCTCGGCGGCCGCTCACGCGCCCGACGGTGCGGGGGCGGATGTGCTCTCGGACTTCGATGATGACGAAGACGGGCCCGCGTCGCCACCCTGAGATGCTTTCGCGGTCGACGACGAGCCCGAGCGCGAGTCGGTGCGGTAGAAGCCCGAGCCGTTGAAGGTGACGCCGATCGACCCGTACTCCTTGCGGAGCACGCCCCCGCATTCGGGGCACTCGGTCAAGGTCGGGTCGGCGAAGGACTGCACGGCGTCGAAGCGGTGTCCGCAGTGCTTGCAGGCATAGGCGTAGGTGGGCATGGGCGACTCTCGGTATCGGCTCAGCGCGCCGCAGGCGCGAATTCGTGGATGCGGGTGGGGGTGACCGCGCCGGTGACCGGCTGGTCGTGGAGCTCGGAGGGGACCTCGTCGAGGATTTCGCTGTCGTAGACGACGGCGTAGACCGGCGGGCAGCCCTCCATCGATCCGATCGTCTTGTCGAAATAGCCGCGGCCCCATCCCAGGCGCATGCCGGTGCGGTCGACCGCGGCGGCCGGCACGATCATGAGGTCGACATCGTTCACCGCGATGGGTCCGAGGAGCTCCCCGACGGGCTCCGGCAGCCCGAACAGGCCCTCGGCGATGTCGCCGTCTTCGGTGGCGACCGTCCAGTCCAGCAGGCCGTCGGTGCGGGTGATGGGGAGGAGAACGCGGATGCCGCGGGCGACCGCGTTCTCCACGAAGGCGCGCGTCGACGGCTCGAACGGGGTGGAGAGGAAGCACGAGATGGCCGAGACCTCGTGGCGGGCGAGCAGGTCGTCCAGGTGCGCACTCAGCTGCTCGCCGGCCGCCTCCACGGCGGCGGCCGACATCACGCGGCGGCGTTCGCGCAGTTCGGCACGGAGGGCGCGCTTTGCGTCGTCGATCGCGTCGGACATGGATCGATTGTATGTCGCCGACACGGGGCCGACACATGATGCCGGTAGGATCGCGCCATGCCGTCACAGCCCTTCAAGGCCGTCATTCCCGCTGCCGGACTCGGAACGCGATTCCTGCCCGCGACGAAGGCGATGCCCAAAGAGATGCTCCCCGTCGTCGACAAGCCCGCCATCCAGTACGTGGTCGAAGAGGCCACTGCGGCCGGCATCGACGATGTGCTCATCATCATCGGTCGCAACAAGAACAACCTCTCCAACCACTTCGACTCGGTGCCCGAGCTCGAGGTCAAGCTCAAGGAGAAGGGCGACGAGGACAAGCTCGCGCGCGTTCAGCACTCCAGCGACCTCGCCGACATCCACTTCGTGCGTCAGGGCGAGCCCAAGGGGCTCGGTCACGCCGTGCTGCGCTCGCGCGCGCACGTCGGCGACTCGCCGTTCGCGGTGCTGCTCGGCGACGACCTGATCGACGAGCGCGACGTGCTGCTGACCAAGATGATGGAAGAGCACGAGCGCACCGGCGCCGCGATCATCGCCCTCATGGAGGTCGACCCCGAGCACATCCACATGTACGGCGTCGCGACGGTCGAGGAGACCGACCAGGACGACGTCGTCAAGGTCAAGGGCCTGGTCGAGAAGCCCAAGCGCGAAGACGCCCCGTCGAACCTCGCGATCATCGGTCGCTACGTGCTCTCTCCCGCGGTCTTCGACATCCTGGAGCGCACGGAGCCCGGCAAGGGCGGCGAGATCCAGCTCACCGACGCGCTGCAGGAGATGGCCGCCGACCCCGACGGTCCGGGCGTGTACGGCGTCGTCTTCCGCGGCCGCCGCTACGACACCGGGGATAGGGTGGACTACATCAAGGCCATCGTGCAGCTCGCCGCCGACCGTGACGACCTCGGTCCCGACCTGCGCCCCTGGTTCAAGGAGTTCGCGGCGTCCCTGTGACGCCGCCGGTTCGGAGGGGGAGCGCATGGACCTCGCGTCTCCCCGCTCGTACGGATCGATCGCGATCCGCCTGATCCGGCAGCGGGATTCCCGCGCGCTGCAGCAGGAGCTGCTCACCAACCGCACGTGGCTGCGCCCGTGGGAGGCGACGAACCCGGACGGGCCCGTGTCGATCGACATGCGCTCGGCGGTTCGTCGCCTCCTCCAGCAGTACCGTGACGGGGGCGGCATCCCGTTCGTGATGGAGGAGAACGGAACGATCGCGGGGCAGCTGAACGTGTGGGGCATCGCCCGCGGCTCGCTCGCGTCCGCGACGATCGGCTACTGGGTGAGCGAGCGCTTCGCCGGGCGCGGCATCACCCCCACCGCGGTCGCCCTGGCGACCGACATCTGCTTCTCGGAGCTCCGCCTGCACCGCATGGAGATCTGCATCCGGCCCGAGAACACGGCGAGCCTGCGCGTGGTCGAGAAGCTGGGCTTCCGCTACGAGGGTCTGCGTCGGCGGTACATCCACATCGACGGGGACTGGCGCGACCACTACTGCTTCGCCGTGGTCACCGAGGACGTGCCCGACGGCGTGCTGCGACGCTGGGTCGAGGGGCGCGCGCCGCAGGATGCCGCGGCGATCCCCCCGGCCGACCGGCTGCGCGCCTGACACACCCTCGCGCCGGTTCGGCCGCGACACGCGGGCGGATGCGGCATCGAGACGCAGCGGTCGCATACCGTTGACGCCATGGGCGGACAGGTACTCGGCGGGGGCGTCATCGTGCTCGTCGCGGTGCTCCTGTGGCTCGTCTATCTGCTGCCGTCGTGGAACAGCCGCCGGCAGTTCGACGCCGCTGAACGCAATGCCGTGCGTCTGAACCAGGCGCTGCGCGTGCTGGCGGAGACGAGCGAGACCCCCCGCGAGGTGCGCCTCGAGCTCAACGCGCGCACCGCGGCCGCCCAGCAGCGCCTCGCGCGTCAAGCGACCCAGGAGCGCGAACAGGCCGCGCTGGAGACGCAGCGGCTGGAGCTCGAACGGGCCCGCCTCGAGCGGGCGGCGGCTCGAGCGCATCCGGATGCCCGCCGCCGACGTGCGCGTCGGCGTGCCCGCGCGGTCTTCACCGTCACGGGCGTGGCCGGCCTCGGTGTCGCGGGCGCCGGCGCGTGGTCACTGGCCGTCGGAGGCCCCGTGACGCTGCTGTGGGTCGGGTCGACCCTCGCGGTCCTGTCGGCTGTGCTGCTGCACCGCATGTGGCGCGTCGCGGTGCGTGCGGCCGCGCGTCCGGCGGCACCCGCGGTGGCGGAGCGCGTCGCGTCGACGGTGCAGGATGTCGCCCTCGCACCGACGCCGGCACCGACCTGGACGCCCCGCCATCTTCCGCGCCCGCTGACCGCCTCGGTCGGATCGCGTGCCTCCCTCACGCTCGACGCCGAGGATGCGCGCGCATCGCTGCGCCGTGCCGCCGTGGACGAGGCGATGCGCGCCGAGGAGGAGCGCCGCCGGCCGGTCGCGCTGCCGGAGCCGGCCGCGCGTGAGAGCCGGCCGGAGTATGGGCGCATGGGCTTCGTGGACGACGCCGAGATCGAAGCTCACGTGCGCGATCTGCTCGCCAGGCGCGCCGCGGGCTGACCGTCGCGTCGGGTCGTTCCCCGTCACCGTGATAGTGTTGCTGAGGTTCACGGGCCTGTGGCGCAGTTGGTAGCGCGCTTCGTTCGCAATGAAGAGGTCAGGGGTTCGAATCCCCTCAGGTCCACATTTTCCGAGGCTCTCGGTCCGGCTGTCGCTTCCGTCGAGTCGAACCGATCGCGCTACGCTCTTCTCACCCGCTCGGGGCAGAAGGAGCACTCATGGCCGAGACGTCTGGCACCGAAGCGCGTTCGCGCGACATCCGCGACATCGTCGCCGTCGTGCTGCTGTCGACCATGGCCGTGTTGACCGCCTGGTGCGGATTCCAGGCGTCCAAGTGGGGCGGCGAGATGTCGATCGCCTTCAGCCAGGCCTCCAGCGCGCGTGTGCAGGCGACGAACTTCGACGGCCAGGCGCGCGACCAGCGGCAGTTCGACCTGACGGTCTATGCCTCGTGGGTCGAGGCGCAGGCCGCCGGTCAGGAGGAGCTCGCCGCGTACATCGAAGAGCGCTTCCAGCCGGAATTCCGCGTCGCCTTCGACGCGTGGCAGGCGGAGGGTGCAGACGAGGGCGGCCCCTTCGTGCAGGAGGAGTACGTTCCTGCGGGCTCCGTCGAGGCGGCGGAGTACTCCGCCCTCGCCGACGCGAAGTTCGCCGAGGCGCTGGAGAACAATCAGCGGGGCGACAACTACTCCCTGCTGACGGTGCTCTTCGCGCTGGTGCTGTTCCTCACGGCGATGTCGCAGCGCAACATCGCCGTGTGGGCATCGCGCACCTTCCTGGGCCTGGCGATCGTCGTCGGGATCGCGGGCATCGTGATCCTCCTGACCTTCCCGATCAAGGTCTGATCGGCCCGACCCGGCGTCAGACCGGCAGTGCCGGGTCGTCGGCTCGAGCGCGCAGGCGCTCGCCGGCGATCTCCTCCGCCGCGACCAGGGGAGTGACGCCCGAAGCGGCGGCGGCGTCGAACACCCGGCGCATGGTCTCACCCACTCCGGCGACGCGGTCCATGATCTCGGCTCGCGTGCCGCGGCTCTTCGCCTCGAGATCGAGGTAGATCACGCCACCGGCGTTGGCGACGAAGTCCGGAGCGTAGAGGATGCCGCGCGCCGCGAGCCGGTCGGCTCCGGACCGCGTGGCGAGCGGGTTGTTTGCGGGGCCGCACACAGCGCGGGCGGCGAGGGCGTCGATGACCGAATCGGTGAGCAGACCGCCGATGCCGGCGGGAACGAAGACGTCGGCGTCGATCAGGTGCTCATTTCCCGGTTCGACCCACCGCGCTTCCAGCTGAAGCGCCAGGTCCCGCTTGGCGGGGTTCACATCGGTCACCGTGAGGACGGCTCCCTCGGCGGCCAGCCGGAGCGCCAGACGGCTGCCGACCTGGCCGAGCCCGGAGACGGTGATGCGCCGCTGTGCGACCTCCGCGGATCCCGTGCTGCGCTCCAGGGTCGCGCGGATCGCCTCGTACACGCCGATGCTGGTCGGTCCGGCCGGTTCGCCGGAGCCGCCGACGCTGTCGGGCAGGCCGACCACGTGCGTCGTGCGTTCGCTCACCACGAGCATGTCGTCCGTGGTGCTGCCCACGTCCTCCGCCGTGCGGTACCGCCCGCCGAACGACTCGACGACATCGCCGAGATCGAGGAACGCGTCGCGTCGTCGGCCGGCATCGAGCGCGTCTTCCGGTGACAGCGCGATGACGGCTTTGCCGCCTCCGGCATCGAGGCCCGCCGCCGCGTTCTTCAGGGTCATCGCCGACGAGAGCCGGAGCACGTCGCCGAGGGCGTCGCTCCAGTGCGGATAGCGCCACAGGCGTGCACCGCCGAGGGCGGATCCCAGGGTCGACGAATGGAGGGCGACGGCGACGAACAGGCCGCTGCGCGGGCCCGTGGTCACCTCCACGCGTTCGTGGGTGAAGTCGGGCAGGGGCAGGATGTGCGTCATTGCTCTTCTCTTTCGGCCGGCCTTGTGGGCTGCGCTCAACGGCGTCGCGGCGTTGCGACCCCGTCATCCCATTCTGCCTCCTCCCTCCGTCGGCGGCGAGGGCCGGCGCTACGCTGTGGCCATGACAGACCTTCCCGCCCGCAGCCAGCTCGTCCGCGACCGCCTGCGCGAAGAGGGGATCGAGGGAGAGATCATCGTGCTCCCGGACGCCGCCTCGACGGCACCGCTGGCCGCCGCAGCGCTCGGCGTCGAGGTGGGCGCCATCGCCAACAGCCTCGTGTTCTGGAGCGACGGCGGTCCGCTCCTGGTCATGACCAGCGGCGCGCACCGCGTGGACACCGCCGCGCTGTCGGAGCGCCTGGCGATCCCCGGAATCACGCGCGCCACGGCGCAGCAGGTGCGGGAGGCCACCGGGCAGGCGATCGGCGGCGTCGCGCCGTGCGGCCATCCGGAGCGGCTGCGGACGGTCGTCGACCAGGATCTCGCGGCATTCGACGAGATCTGGGCGGCGGGCGGCACCCCGCACACGGTCTTCCCGATGACCTTCGATCAGCTCGTGCGGGTGACCGGCGGCACGGTCAGCCGCGTGGACTGACCGCGCCGCCGGC
>NZ_DEPK01000185.1:0-6805 GCF_002358725.1 Microbacterium sp. UBA3394 | reverse complement strand
GCGCTTCGTGCTGGTCGGCCGCACGGTCGCCCCGCCGCCCGCGACCGGCGCCGATAAGACCTCGCTCGTCGTGGAGCTGCCCGATGACCACCCCGGTGCGCTGCTGGAGATGCTCGAGCAGTTCGCCACCCGCGGCATCAACCTGTCGCTGCTGGCCTCGCGCCCGATCGGCGACTCGCTCGGCCGCTACCGGTTCGTCATCGATGCGGACGGGCACATCCAGGACGAGCGCATGGCCGACGCCCTCATGGGATTGCGACGCTTCAGCCCCAAGGTGATCTTCCTCGGCTCGTACCCGCGCGCGGACCGCTCGATCGTGCGGTATTCCCACCGGTACGCCGACGATGTCTTCGTCGAGGCCCGCGACTGGCTGCGGGGGCTGCTCTCGGGCGAACCCGGCGTCTGACCGGTCAGGCGAGCGTGCCGCCGCGCACGAGGCGCACCTCGCGGATCGCGGCGCCGTCGACCGTGTGCGTCTTGACCGCGCCATCCGGGTCGAACCCGTGCCGGCGGTAGAAGGCCCGGGCGCGTGGATTGTCCTCGAGCACCCACAGCGATGCCGGATCGTCGCCGAGGGCGGCATCCATGAGCATGTCGCTCGCGCCGGTGCCGTAGTCGGCCTCGAGCACGTACACGGCGTAGAGCTCGCGGCGCCCGGCGACCGCGTCGTCGTCGCGGCATCGGCCCGCGGAGGCGAATCCGATCACGTCGCCGGCGAGCTCGGCGACCCAGACGTCACCGGCCTCCCCGTTGACCTCGCCGGCCAGGATGCGACGCCACGTCTCGGCGCGCGCGGCGACATCCATGCCGTCGAGCACCTCGTCGGGGATCCGGCCGGCATACGCCTCGCGCCAGCTCGTCACGTGCACCGCCGCGATGGCGGCGGCATCCGTCGACCGGGCACGGCGGACGATGTAGGCCTCAGTCACGGCCCGTCCCCTGTGCCGGGTCGGTGGCGGGGTCGGCCGTATCGGCCGTGTCGGGAGTGTCGGTCGTGTCGGTCGCCGGGTCGTGCGCCCACGACGACGCCAGCGCGCGGATGCGGGCCCCGCGCCACTGCCAGATGGCCCACAGCACCGGCCACAGCAGCACCGCCCCGGGCCCGTCGAAGACGAGCCGGTCGCGCCAGAGCGTGCGGGTGGGATCGCCGGGAGCGGGCGAGACCGCCATCTGGTGGTCCCACACGTCGAGGAAGGCGAGCGGACCCGTCAGCGGGATGCCGCTGTCGCGGAAGATGCGCACGGCGCCGCCCGGCTCATCCACGTGGCGGTGGCTGACGTGGATGAGCTGGCGTCCCAGCGGCATCGGTCCGCTCTCGAGGCTCACCGGCACGTCGTCGCCCTCCTCCCACTGCGTCGGCAGCCCGGACGGGACGACGGGCGACATCGACACCATCGGGCCGTACAGCTCCGCGACCGCGCGCGGCGAGTGCAGGGCGCGCCACGCGGCGTCGGGGTCGCAGTCGATGACGAGCTTCAGCAGAACGTGCATGCTCCATCGTGTCATCGTGCGACACCGCTGGCGCAAGGGCGGATGCATCCGCCCCCTCCGCCGCGCACCGTTTCGATTGCCGGTGGATGTCGCCACTCGGCCGCGATGCGGCATCCACCGGCAAGCGAACGCACCGGATGCGGCATCCGCTGCCAGGTGAATCGCGCGCACGTTTCGCGGTGTGACGCCCGGGCCACGCACGCGGCGCGCTCACCGTAGGCTTCTGCGGGTGAGTACGCCGTTCGACCAGCAGCGCTATCAGGTCCGTCACGAGTGGGGGAGCGCGGGATTCGCGCGTCTCGCTCCCGCCGACGTCGTGGTGGTCGTCTCCGTCCTGGGTGAGCACGACGCCGCCCCGATCGCGGATGCCGCTCTCGCGGCGGGGTCGATCGTTCTGCTCGGCGGGCTGCGCAACGCGACGGCTGTGGCGTCGGCGATCGCCGACGAGCAGGCGCGCCGGGGAGCGCGCACCAGCGTCTCGATCATCTCGGTGGGGGAGGAGACCCCGCACGGCGTGCGCTTCGCCGTCGAGGATCAGTTCGGCGCCGGCGCCGTCATCGACGCTCTGGGGAACCGCGGGATCGATCACACGTCGCCCGAGGCGGCCGCGGCCGCCGAGTCGTACCGCGGGCTGGAACGCGCCGTGCGACACCTGCTCACCGCCGGCGGGACCGGACAGCGTCTGGTCGCCGAGGGTCGTCGGGCCGACGTGCTGCGCGCAGCGGAACTCGACGCGAGCGACGACCCGGGCCGCTACGGGCCGTCGATCAGCGCGGCGTCATCGCCGCAAGCCGTGTCGCAGGGGTGATCTCGCGCCGGGTCCACGTCAGCAGGTGACGCTCGTCGAACCGCGGCGCGCATCGTGCACATGAAGTGGGACGCGATGCGCGACGATGACGGTAGGCCACATGCCCGGCCGGGCACACCCCGACCCACGGGGCGAGTTCGACGGCGGTCTCGCCGCGATGGGTCGTGCCACCGACGTAGCCGAGGCCGCGGGCGATCGACGTCCACCTCGGTCCGTGGCCGGCCGTCGCTCCCGCAAGGGCATGGGCGACCTCGTGCAGGAGCGTCTGATGATTGGTGTCGTCGTCGTAGCGGGCCGACAGGTAGCGCGACACGGTGATGCGCCGCCGCGTGTAGTCGCACTGACCGGCGCGGCGCTTGGCGTTGTCGAAGCCGAACGTCCACGACGAGTCGAGGTGCGACGAGATCAACGCCTCCGCCCACTGGCGTACGCGATGCGGTTCTGACATGCCGGAAGACTAGAACAGACCTACGACACTGCGGGGATCAGCTCGCGACCGCGGTCTGCGCGCGCCGGCGGTCGCAGAGATCGATCGCCAGCAGCACGGTCTGCAGCTGCGACTCCGGGGCGCCGGATTCCTGACGCAGGAAGAGCGCGCGCTTGAAGTCCTTGCGGGCCTCCTCGAACTCCGCGGCGTCGAAGTTCACTTTGCCGCGGTGCTGAAGGGCGAAGGCCGCGATCGCGGCCCATCCCTGCCCCTCCGCCTCTTCGGCGCACGTCGTGAGCTCCTGCTCGGCGGCGGCATAGGCTCCGCGCGCCTGAACGACCGTGGCATGCAGGATGCGGGCGCGCAGGAGATCCTTGCGGGTGCCGGCCATCCGCGCGAAGCGCACGGCGTGCTCCGACAGGGTGAGGGCGTCGTCGGTCTCGCCGAGCACCTTCAGCAGCCACACGCGTTCGAGCATCGACACGAGGCTGCGCTGATCGCCGAGCTCGGCCAGGCGCTCCTTGCACTGGGCAGGGTCGACGATCTCCCGCAGCGTGTCGGGGTCGTATCCGTGGATGAAGCTCACCGTCGACTCCCTTCGCGTGCGGCTCGCCTCCTCAGTGTGCCCTCCCGCGCCGTCGGTTCCGGGTGGCCACGCCGACAGGCGGCATCCCGTGTGCGCGGATGCGTCGTTTCGTCTCGCTCCGCTCGCTCAACGCCCGGCCGGGGCGCCTCCCCTCGGTCCCTCCCGCTGGTCGTTGAGCGAGGAGCGCAGCGACGAGACGAAACGCGCCGCCCCCTCCCGCTGGTCGTTGAGCGAGGAGCGCAGCGACGAGACGAAACGGCTGCCGTTCCCTTCCGCGCAGGGCGGGACGGCCACGTTTCGTCTCGCTCCGCTCGCTCAACGCCCGGGTGGCGCGGCCCGTGCCTCTCCCCTCCTCGGTACCGCCTGCTGGTCGTTGAGCGAGGAGCGCAGCGACGAGACGAAACGGCTCCCGTCAGCGCTCGAACAGCTTCGAAGACGGCTTCGGCGACGGCACGGCGTCGGCGTCGGTCGCGGGCTGCGCTCCGCGGACGAACTCCTCGATCTCGGCCCCCTCGGCGACCTTCGCCGGATGCGGTCCCGCCGCCATCAGGCGCGGCAGCCACGCCGTCGGCAGCGGCGACGCCGAGGCCGCGACGACGAGGTTGCCGAATCGTCGCCCCTTGAGGGTCTGCACCTCGGCGAGCACGATGACGTTCGCGAGCACTTCGCGCACCGTCGCGACCTGCCGACGCGCGAAGGCGAGTCCCGCGCCGTCGGCGACGTTGACCAGCAGCACGCCGTCGGGACCCAGAAGACGCGCGGCGGCGGTGTAGAACTCGACCGACGTCAGGTGCGCGGGGATCTGCGCGCCGGCGTAGACGTCGGCCACCAGCACGTCGACCTGGCCGACCAGTCCCGCGGGAAACCGGCCGAGCGCCTGGCGCGCATCCCCGATCCGCACGCGGATGGAGGCCCCGCGCGGCAGCGGCAGCCGCTCGCGCACGAGGGCGATCAGCTCCGGCTCGAGTTCGACGACCTGCTGGCGGGAGCCGGGGCGCGTCGCGTGGATGTAGCGGGGGAGGGTCATGGCGCCGGCGCCGAGGTGCACCGCGGTGAGCGGCTGCCCGGGCAGCTTCAGCCGGTCGATCACGGCGGCCATCCGCGCGACGTACTCGAAGTGCAGATGCGTCGGGTCATCGAGGTCGACGTGCGACTGCGGGGTCCCGTCGACGACGAGTTCGTAGCCCGACGTGTAGGGCGACGGTTCGACGGAGGCCAGCGCCCCGTCGCCCAGGCGCACCGGCGGTTCGGTGTGCTCATTGCGCGCGCGGGCCATGTTCCCAGCTTGCCCGATGCCCGCGTCCGAGTGCCGCCGGTACCGTGAGGGCATGTCCGCCATCGACCTGAACGCCGACCTCGGCGAGACCGTCGACGGGGTGCCGACCGCCGACGACGAGGCGATGTTCGCCGTCGTCTCCAGCGCCTCCGTCGCGTGCGGCGGCCACGCCGGCGATGCGGCATCCATGCACGAATCGGTCACCCGGGCGGCGCGGTACGGCGTCGCCGTGGGGGCGCACCCGTCTTACCCCGACCGTGCCGGTTTCGGTCGGTCAGCCCTGGCGCTGACGACGGTCGAACTGCGCGCCACACTCGACGACCAGCTCGAGGCGCTCGCCGCGGCGGGCGGGGACATCCGCTACGTGAAGCCGCATGGCGCGCTCTACCACGCCGTCACCGCCGACGCTGCGACCGCGCGCGTCGTCGCCGCCGCCGTGCGGCGACTTGCCGATCGTCTCGGTCGCGAGCTGCCGCTCCTCGGTCTCGGCGGTGCCGGCAGCCGCGCCGCCGAGGAGGCCGGCCTGCCGTTCGTGCGCGAGGCGTTCCTCGATCGCGGCTACCTCGCGGACGGCGGCCTCGTGCCGCGCGGCGAGGCAGGCGCTCTCCTCGACGATCCTGATCTGGTCGCGCGCCGCGCGGTCCGCCTCGCGATCGACGGGATCGTGGATGCCGTCGACGGCTACCTGCTCGCCGTCGACGCGGCCTCGATGTGCCTCCACGGCGACAGCCCCGCCGCGGTGGCGATGGCGCGAGCGGTGCGCGCGGCGCTCGATGCCGCCGGGGTGGACGTGAGGGCACCGTGGTGAAGGCGGCATCGTCCGGTGAGTTGTGGCGCATCCTGCCGATGGGTGAGCGGGCGCTGCTGATCGAGACGCCGGGGCTCTCCGCGGTGCTGGACCTGCACGCGGCGCTCGTCGCGGCGCCGCCGGATGGCGTGGTCGACGTGGTGCCCGCCGCCCGCACGGTGCTCGTGCACGTGGACCCGGCGGTGCTGCCGCTCGCGTCCGCGCGCGTGTGGATCGACCGTGCACTGACGGGTGAGGTGCGGAGCATCCCGTCGGAACGTGATGAGGAGGCGCAGATCGTCGAACTCGCCGTGCGGTACGACGGTGCCGACCTCGCTGACACCGCTGCGGTGCTCGGCATCTCGCCCGACGAGCTCGTGCGCCACCACGCTGCCGCGACGTGGACCGTGGCGTTCACCGGATTCGCGCCCGGCTTCGGCTACCTCGTGAGCGACGCGTGGTCGTTCGACGTGCCGCGTCTGGAGTCGCCGCGCACGCGCGTTCCGGCCGGGTCGGTGGGCCTGGCCGCCGGATTCACCGGCGCCTACCCGCGCGATACGCCAGGTGGATGGCGCCTCATCGGCACCACCGACGCTCCCCTCTTCGACCCGGCCGCGACCCAGCCCGCCCTTCTCGCCCCGGGCACCCGCGTCCGTTTCGTCCCCGTCCCTTCCACCCCGCCGGCCTCCCCGGCTTCTCCGGCCTCCGTTTCGAGCCCTAACTCAGGCTGGGCGCCGCCGGCACCCGCTGACAACGCCGGATCACGGCCGCCCGCCCCGACCCAGCCTGAGTCAGGGCACACGTCGCGGCGAAGCCCTCTCGGGGATGCCGTCTGGAGCGGCGCCGCGCGCCCGGAGGCTGTCTCGAGCGACGTTGCGCCCTCGGCGGCGGCCGCGCGGGCAGGTGCCGCCTCCGGTTCGAGCCGTAACTCAGGCTGGGAGACGTCGCCGCCCGCCGGAGACGCCGGAACCCGGCCCCCGGTGCCCGCTCAGCCTGAGTTGGGGCACACGACTCCCGGTACCGAACGCTGTACCGGTACCCAAGCCGGCGCCGGGACTGAACCCGCTCCCGGGACCGCACCCGACGCCGGTACCGAAGCCGCGCCCGGGACCGGACCCGCTTCCGGGACCGCACCCGAAGCCGCACCCGGTGCCGGAACCGCCGGCGCCGGCCGGGGGATCGAGGTGACCGAGGCGGGGCTGTTCGCAACCGTCCAGGATCTCGGACGCCCGGGTCACGCGGCCCTCGGCGTTGCCCGCTCGGGTGCGCTCGACCGGGCGGCGCTGCGCGTGGGCAACCGGCTCGTCGGCAACCCCGAGGGCGCCACCGGCATCGAGATCACGATGGGCGGATTCCGGGCCCGTGCAGCGACGCGGCTTTGGTTCGCGGTCACGGGCGCATGGGGGCCGGTGACGCTCGACGGGCGTCCG
>NZ_DEPK01000023.1:2930-22135 GCF_002358725.1 Microbacterium sp. UBA3394 | reverse complement strand
CCGGTGAAGAACATCGTCACCCCGGCGTCGCGGGCGGCGTCGACGACCTCCTGATCGCGCACGGATCCACCCGGCTGGATGATGGTCGTGATGCCCGCGTCGATGAGCACCTGGGGCCCGTCGGCGAAGGGGAAGAACGCGTCGGATGCGGCGATCGACCCGGCGACACGGTCGCCGGCCCGCTCGACGGCGAGGCGGCACGAGTCGACGCGGTTCACCTGCCCCATGCCGATGCCGACGGTCGCGGAGTTCTTCGCCAGGACGATGGCGTTCGACTTCACCGCACGGCACGACTTCCACGCGAAGATGAGGTTCGTCATCTCCTCGTCGCTCGGACGCTCACCGGAGACCAGCTCCCAGTCCTTCGCCACCGACTCGATGTCGTCGGGGAACCGGTCGGCATCCTGCAGCAGCAGACCGCCCGACACGAGGCGCACATCCATGCTCTCCTGACGCCAGTCGGCGGGCAGCTGCAGCACCCGGAGGTTCTTCTTCAGCGCGAAGACCTCCAGCGCCTCCGGCTCGAAGTCGGGCGCCACGATCACCTCGGTGAAGATGTCGCGCAGGTTCTCCGCCATCTTGAGCGTCACGGTGCGGTTGGCCGCGATGACACCGCCGAACGCCGACACCGGGTCGCACTCGTGCGCGCGCAGGTGAGCGCTCGCGATCGGGTCGAGGGCCTGCGGCGCCGCGACGGCGATGCCGCACGGGTTCGCGTGCTTGATGATCGCCACGGCGGGCTTGACCATGTCGAAGGCTGCGCGCAGCGCCGCATCCGCGTCGATGTAGTTGTTGTAGGACATGCCCTTGCCCTGCAGCTGCGTCGCCTGCGCGATGCCGTGACCGCCGACCCGGGAGTAGATCGCGGCGCGCTGGTGCGCGTTCTCGCCGTAGCGGAGCGTCTCCAGGCGCTCCGCCTTGATGGTGAGGTGCTCGGGCAGCTCCTCCTCCACGAGCGTGCCCTCGGCGAACCACGTCGCGACGGCGGTGTCGTAGGCGGCGGTGTGCGCGAAGGCGCGCGCGGCGAGATCCTTGCGCTGCGTCAGACTCGTCCCGCCGGAGCCGACGGCCTCGACGATGGCGGGGTAGGACTCGGGCGAGACGACGATGGCGACGTTCGCGTAGTTCTTGGCCGATGCGCGCACCATCGCCGGTCCGCCGATGTCGATCTGCTCGACGACGGCGTCGCCTTCGGCACCGGAGGCGACCGTCTGCACGAACGGGTAGAGATTGACCACGACGAGGTCGAAGGGCCGGATGCCGAGATCGGCCAGCTGCGCCTCGTGGTGCTCCAGCCGCAGGTCCGCCAGCAGGCCCGCGTGCACGCCGGGGTGGAGCGTCTTCACGCGCCCGTCGAGCGACTCGGGGAACCCGGTGACCGCCGCGACGTCCGTCACGTCGTGCCCGGCCTCGCGGATGGTCGCGGCGGTCGAACCGGTCGAGACGATCTCGACACCCGCCCCGGCGAGGGCCTGAGCGAGCTCCAGCAGCCCGGTCTTGTCGCTCACCGAGATCAGCGCTCGGCGAATCGGGACGACGTCGCGGTCGCGGTACAGGGACGGGTCGTGGCTGGGACCGGCCATGGGACTCCTTCGTTCGGTGGTCAGGTCGTGGATGCTGCGGCGGACAGGTCGAGCTCTCCCGACGCGATGCGCTGCACCACGTCGATCAGGAGACGTCGCTCGACCGGCTTGATGCGGTCGTGGAGGGTGTGCTCGTCGTCGCCGGGGAGGACCGGGACGCGCTCCTGGGCGAGGATGGGGCCGGTGTCCACGCCGCTGTCGACGACGATGACGCTCGCGCCGGTGCGGTCGACTCCTGCCGCGAGCGCATCGCGCACGCCGTGAGCACCGGGGAACTCGGGCAGGTGCGCCGGGTGGGTGTTGATCAGGCGCGGCGCCCACTCGTCGACGAGGGATGCCGGCAGCAGTCGCATGAGTCCGCTGAGCACAACCAGGTCGGGCTTCCACACCGCCAGGTGGGCGCCGAGCTCGGCTCCCCACTCCTCACGGGAGGCGTATTCCTCCCAGGGCACGAGGAAGGTCGGGATGCCGTAGGCCTCGGCGTGGGCGAACCCGTCGGCCTCACGGTCGGCGCCGACGGCGACGATGCGTGCGGGGAAATCCGGCTCTGCCGCCGCGTCGAGAAGAGCCCGAAGGTTCGACCCGGCACCGGAGATGAGGACGACGACCGAGAGCACCCGGTCAGTCTAGCGGCGGTGCGACACGTTCCCCGCGGGGCTCCTCCCCCGCCATCCAGGCGAGGGCGCCGCGGGGTGACAGCAGCAGGATCGCCACCCCGACGAGAGTCTCGAGCCCGACCGCGAGAGCCACCGCGCCGGGATCCGGGCCCACCTCGGTCAGCCGGCCGGGCCCCAGTGATCCGGATGCCGCCCAGGAGAGCACAGCGGCGACCCCCGCGGCGCCGGCGGCGATGCCGAGCGCGGTGACGATGCGCGGCGCCCACTCCTCGGACTCCGAGGCGGCCAGGCGCGATCGCGCCACCCATCCGGCGAAGGCCCCGGCCGCGATCGGCACGAGCACGAGCATCAGCAGCCACGTGCTGGTCGAATCCGGCACGGCACCGAGCAGGGGGATGCCCGGGAGCACGCCCACGGTCGTGCCTCCGGGTGCCGCGGCGGCGCCGGCACCGAGTGCCACACCGGGTCCGGCGACGAAGGCGAGCCCCCACACGATGAGCGTCGGGAGGTAGGCGAGCTGCCCGAGGGTGAGCACGATCGCGCCGAGCGCGTCGACGTGGGCGGATTGGAACAACGCCAGGATCTCGCCGATGCGGAGAGTGATCGCCACGGCCACGATCAGCGCTCCGGCCCCGACGAGCACCGTGATGACCACGGCGACGCCGCGTGCGATCTCCCCCGGGACCTCGCTCCACGCGGCCGAATCCCCCTCGGCCCGATCACGCAGGTCGGCGATCAGACCCTCGGGCGACTCGCGCCACTCGGTCACGACGGCGGCGACGGTCAACGGCACCGCGTAGACGAGCGCGGGAGCGGCGATCGCGATGACGGGGTCCACCGCGGCGACGGGGTTCGCCCCGGTCAGGGCGACGGCCGCCGCCGCGGCGGTGAACACGAGCAGACCGGTGATCGCCCCGGTCGCCCAGGACTCCGCCCGCGAGGCGCGAATCCCCGAGCGCGCACCGGCCAGCGCGGTGAAGACGACGAAGGCGAGCGGGGCGAGCGACAGCGTGAACGTCGAGGCGTCGGCGTCGACACCCGCGGCGACCAGGTAGTCGTCGGTGAGCGCGACGTCGACGGGCACGAGGTGACCGAACTGCCAGATCGTCGCCGACGCCGGCCACAGCGCCCCCCAATCGGGCGCGGCCAGACCGATCACCCAGATCAGGGTCAGCGGCGCGAAGACGGCGGCCACGCCGACGGCCGCCGCGACGGCGGAATCGACGGCGGCGAGGAGGGCGACGGTGAGGCGATGCATGCGCCATCGACCCTACCCACGCCGAACGCGCGCTCCGTGCACGCCGCGGCGCTCTCACCGCGCTGTCAGCCAAACGCGTGGCGGGCGGGGTTCAGCGTGCGGACTGCCAGGCGCCGCCGCCGGGGAAGGCACCGCCGAACAGCTGCTGCACCGTCACCAGCACGAAGCCGCGGTCGCGCAGACCCGACATCACCGCATCGACGGTGCGGCCGGTGTTGGCATGGATGTCGTGCTGCAGCACGATCGAGCCCGGGCGCGGCTGCGTGACCGCGCGCCGCAGCAGCTCGTCGTCGCTGATCTGCTTCCAGTCCTCGGTGTCGACGTCCCACAGGATCGCGGGCAGGCCCGCCTCCTGCAGCACCTCGCGATTCCACTCCCCGTACGGCGGACGGAAGGCGCGCACGGCCTCCCCGGAGGCGGTCCGCAGGGCGACGGTCGTGTCGCCGATCTGCGCGCGCACCTCCTCCGGCTCCAGGGTCGTCAGATCAGGATGGTTCCAGGTGTGGTTCTCGACGAGATGACCCTCAGCGGTCGCCCGCGAGAGCGTTTCCGCCCAGCCCGCGGCCTTCTGCCCGAGGGCGAAGAAGGTCAGCCCGGCGTCGTGCTCCCGCGCGGCGTCGAGGATCGCCGACGTCCACTGCGACGGGCCGTCGTCGTAGGTCAGCGACACGCACGGATGCAGCTCGCAGTCGACCTCGCGCGCACCCTCGGGCGGCCCGGCCGGCGCGGTGAACGGCGCCGCCGCGACCACCGCGGAGACGAGGTCGGCACCGGTCGCGCTCACGAGCTCGGCGGACCGGGGCGGCGCGACGGCGACAGCGACCGGCTCGGTCGTCGCGGCGATCCCGAGCGCCTCCAGTTCCGGGGCCCGGAACCCCGCCGGGATCGTCACCACCAGGGATCCGTCGGCGGCGGGCACGGTGGTCGCGAGCGCCGCGTCCAGGAGCACCACCGCCTCCTCATCCGGGGGCGTGACCGGGGCCAGCGACAGCGAACCGGCCTCCCGACGGATCGCGTCGACGACGTCCTCCCACAGCCGATCCGCGGCGCCGTCGGCCCACAACGCGGCCGGTGCGATGAGGCGGCCGTCGTCGACGTCGATGTAGCGCAGGGTCGTCGCGTCGGCCGTGACCTCGCCGGCAGTTCCGGTGACCGTGCGGATGCGCTGTCCGATCATGGCGCCTGCGGCGACGACGACGTCGCACACCACCGCCGCCCCCGACCCACCGACCGGGCCCAGGGCGGGATCGGCGAGCACGTCGGCCGCGGGCAGCAGGGTGGATCCCCTGACGCAGTCGCGATCGCCGAGTCCGGCGTCCGCGTCGAACACCTGCGGGCTGTAGACGTCGCCGGTGGCCGCCTCCTGCCCGTCGATCGCCGCGCGAACCGCCGGCAGCGCCACCTCTTCGACGGCGGGAACGCCGGGGAGGCGCATCCATCGCGACTGGACCCGCACGTCGTCGTTGCGGATGCGCTCGCCCACCAGCCCGGGCACGGATGCGGCCTCGATCGGCGCGGGCATCTCGACGACGCTCACGTGCGGGGCGGGCCAGGTCGGCGGGCGCCAATCGACGTCGGTCGGGACGGCGCACGCGGTGAGAGCGAGAACCGCCACGAGGCCGCCGGCCGCGAGACGCCTCACGCGGGGACCCCGTCGAGGCGGATGCCGTCGAGGATCAGCGCGAGAGCCGTGACGTAGTCGTCCAGGTCGGCCTCGGGCGACGCCTCGGCCGTCACGAGCACTGTCGCGGTTCCGCCGTCGCCGACCGTCGCGACGAACCGTCCGTTGTGGAACGCGTGGCGCGCGTCGAGCCCGGACGCGAGCCTCTCGGTGACGGCGTCCGACGCGACAGCGACCTCGGCGGACACCTCCTCGGCATCGCCGTCGTCTGCGACGAGCGACACGGTGAGACCCGCATCCGGGGAACTCAGCCGCAGGGTGTCGTCGAACGGCGAACGTCGCACCACCCAGCCGGCGGGCACGAGCACCGTGGCCGTGCCGTCATCGGCGATCGGCACCGTCGTGTCGTCCGCCACGGCCTCGGCCGACAGATTCGCCAGCACCGGCGGCAGCACCGTCACGGCAAGCAGTCCCACGATGACGGCGATCACCGCCGACACCCCCGCGACGACGATCAGCGCTTCGCGTGCGCGCCCCCGCGCCGCGGCATCCCCAGCCGGCCCCATGACCCACAGGTTATCGAGACCGAGCGGCTCCGCCGGTCAGCGGCGCGGCGTCCATCCCGACGGCAGCGGGCCGTCCGGGTCGCCGCGTTCGGCATCCGCGCGGGCCGACCATCCCTGCGCGGCGTCGACGGCGTCGAAACCGCCGCGGGCCAGCCGCATCCCGACGTCGTCGTGGTGCATGCGCGGCCCACCGCCGCGTCGCGCTCCGGCGCGGACGCTGTGGGCGTCGTCGGCGAAGCCACCGCCGCGGAACACCCGGTAATCGCCGTAGCGAGCGGGATCGAGCAGATCCCAGCACCATTCCCAGACGTTTCCGAGCGTGTCGAACAGTCCGAAGAGATTCGGATGCCGCGCGCCCACGTCGTGGGGCGCGGACAGACCGTCGGCGGCCGTCCACGCCACCTCGGCGAGCGGTCCGTAATGCGCACCGGCGGACCCGGCACGGCAGGCGTACTCCCACTCGGCCTCGGTCGGCAGCCGGAACCCGTCGGAATCCACGTGCCACGTCACCTCGTCGCCGTCGACCGTGTACGCCGGATCGAGTCCCTCCCACTCCGACGCGGCGTTGCACACGCGCACCGCCCGCAGCCAGGAGATGTCCGTCGCCGGCCGTCGGGGGTGCTGCGCGGTCTCCCCCAGCAGCTCGCCGAGTTCCGCCTGGGTGAGCGGGAACCGGGCGATCTCGAAGGGCTCGAGGTCGACCGCGCGCCGGATGCTGCGTCGAGCGTCGTGCAGCTCGACACGGCCGGCGGGCAGGCGAACCGTCTCGATGTCGCTCATCGCGCCCGTGAGGCCTCGATCAGCCTCACGCCTCGCGGGGTTCGAGGACGAAGACCGCGATCTGCCGATCGGTCTTCGCCTGGTAGGCGTCGTAGTCGGGCCAGACCTCCGCGGCGCGCTTCCACCAGAGCTCGCGCTCCTCGCCGGAGAGCTCCCGGGCGTCGTAGTCGCGCTTGTCCGCGCCGTCCTGCAGCTCGACGTGGGCGTGAGCGCGCATGTTCGCGGCCCACCGGGGCTCGTCGGGTGCGCCGCCCTTCGAGGCGACGACGGCGTAGCGGCCGTCGTGCTCGACCCGCATGAGCGCCGTCTTGCGCAGTCCCCCGCTCGTGGAACCGACGGTCGTCAGCACGATGATCGGCACCCCGCGCATCGTGTTCGCCTCGGTGCCCCCGGAGGCCTCGAACTGCTCGGCCTGGTTGCGTGCCCATTCGGACGTGGACGGGATGTACTCACCACTCAACGGCATGCCGCCAGCCTACGCCGCGCTCGGGCTCATCCGACCTCCGACACCGAACCACCCCCTTCGACGCGAACCACCCCTCTGCACACCGCCCCGAAAGGGACGGCTCACGTGCAGAGGGGTGGCTCGGCGCCGGGATCAGATCACAGACCCTCGATGATCTCGCGCATGAGGGCGGCGGTCTCGGACGGGGTCTTGCCGACCTTGACGCCGGCGGCCTCGAGGGCCTCCTTCTTCGCCTGGGCGGTACCGGCCGAGCCCGAGACGATCGCGCCGGCGTGACCCATGGTCTTGCCCTCCGGCGCGGTGAAGCCCGCGACGTATCCGACGACCGGCTTGGTGACGTTCGCCTTGATGAAGTCGGCTGCGCGCTCCTCGGCGTCGCCCCCGATCTCGCCGATCATGACGATCGCCTTGGTCTCGGGGTCGGCCTCGAACGCCTCGAGCGCGTCGATGTGCGTCGTGCCGATGACGGGGTCGCCGCCGATGCCGATGGCGGTCGAGAAGCCCAGGTCGCGCAGCTCGAACATCATCTGGTAGGTCAGCGTGCCCGACTTCGACACGAGCCCGATCGGACCCTTGCCGGTGATGTTGGCCGGGGTGATGCCGACGAGCGACTCACCGGGGGTGATGATGCCCGGGCAGTTCGGCCCGATGATGCGAGTGGTGTTGCGCTTGCTCTTGGCGTAGGCCCACGCCTCGGCGGTGTCGCCGACCGGCACGCCCTCGGTGATGACGACGAGCAGTCCGATCTCGGCGTCGATGGCCTCGATCATGGCGTCCTTCGTGAACGCGGGCGGCACGAAGGCGATCGACACGTCGGCGCCGGTCTTCTCCATCGCTTCGGCGACCGAGCCGAAGACGGGGAGCTCGACGGCGTTGCCGTCCTTGTCGGTGTGGGAGACGGTCGTCCCGGCCTTGCGGGCGTTGACGCCGCCGACGACGTTCGTGCCGGCCTTCAGCATCAGCGCGGTGTGCTTGGTGCCTTCGCCGCCGGTGATGCCCTGGACGATGACCTTGGAATCCTGGTTGAGGTAGATCGACATTTTCTGGTCCTTATCCGGATGCGGTTCAGGCGGCGGCCAGCTCGGCGGCCTTGTCGGCGCCCTCGTCCATGCCCGCGGCGAGCGTGACGAGGGGGTTGTTCGCGGCGGCGAGGATGGCGCGGCCTTCCTCGACCTGGTTCCCGTCGAGGCGCACGACCAGCGGCTTGGTCGCGGCGTCGCCCAGGATCTCGAGGGCCTTGACGATGCCCTCGGCCACGGCGACGCACGACGTGATGCCGCCGAACACGTTGACGAAGACGCTCTTGACCTGCTCGTCGCCGAGGATGACATCCAGTCCTGCGGCCATGACGGTGGCGGAGGCGCCGCCGCCGATGTCGAGGAAGTTCGCCGGCTTCACGCCGCCGTGGCCCTCGCCGGCGTAGGCGACGACGTCGAGGGTCGACATGACCAGGCCCGCGCCGTTGCCGATGATGCCGACCTCGCCGTCGAGCTTGACGTAGTTGAGGCCGGACTCCTTGGCCTTGGCCTCGAGCGGGTCGGCCGCGCCCTTGTCCTCGAGCTCCTCGTGCTCGGGGTGACGCACCTCGCTGGCGTTCTCGTCGAGCGAGACCTTGCCGTCCAGGGCGATGATCTCGCCCTCCTCGGTGCGCACCAGCGGGTTGACCTCGACGAGGGTCGCGCCCTCGCCGGTGTAGACGTCGTACAGCTTCACGAACACGTCGGAGACGGCCTCGACGAGGTCGTCGGGGAAGTTGGCGGCTTTCGCGATCTCGACGGCCTTGGCCTTGTCGATGCCTCCCAGCGGGTCGACCTCGACACGGGCGAGGGCTTCGGGCTTCTCGACGGCGAGCTGCTCGATCTCCATGCCGCCCTCGACCGAGCACAGGCTCAGGTAGGAGCGGTTGGAGCGGTCGAGCAGCACAGAGAAGTAGTACTCCTCGGCGATGCGGGCACCGGCGGCGACCATGACGCGCTGGACCACGTGCCCCTTGATGTCGAGGCCGAGGATGGCCTGCGCGGCCTCGTAGGCCTCGTCGGGGGTCTTGGCGACCTTCACACCGCCGGCCTTGCCGCGGCCTCCGGTCTTGACCTGGGCCTTGACGACCACGACACCGCCGAGCTTCTCGGCCGCCGCGCGCACCTCCTCCGGCGTGTCGGCGACGATGCCCGGGAGCACCGGCACCTCGTACTTCTCGAACAGATCGCGTGCCTGGTACTCGTACAGATCCACAGTGCGTTCCTTCGCTGTTGCGATGGGTGGGTGATGTGGTGAACCTTCTCGGCGCCGAGGATTCGCTTGACGTCGAGATATCGACCGGTCCCCCAGCCTACTATCCTGCGGCGACCTCTCCCGGCACACGGGGCAGCCGCTGCAGGTCGCAGACGGCCGGTCCCTCGATGCGCAGACCGGCGGCGGTGAATCGGGATGCGTGGAGCGGACAGTCCCACGAGCCCTCGGCGTCGTTCCACGCGAGCACTCCGCCCAGGTGGGGGCAGACGGCGTTCACGGCGCGGGTGACGCCCTGCACGGTCGAGACGCCGACGGGGTGACCCGCGCGATTGACGACGACGCCGTCGCCCTCGGCGGGGCGTGCGACGGGCACCGCGCGGCGCTGGGCGCCCACCCATCCGGATGCCGCCTCCCAGCCCACCCGCAGGTTCTCGATCCCGCCCCGGCCGAGATCGGCGGGCACGGTGAACCGGCGGGAGATGAGGTTCATCCACGCGGGCCGCTCCCGTCGGGGCGTGCGGGTGACCTCGGCGGCGATGCGCAGCGCCGCGGCGGGGCCGTTGGACAGTCCCCACTTGCCGAATCCGGTCGCGAAACGAACCCGGCCGAGCGTGCGCGGCATGACGCCGACGAACGGGATGAGGTCGTGCGACTCGTAGTCCTGCGCCGACCACGACGCGACGGGTTCCGCCCCGGGGATGTGCTCGCGCGTCCATGCGATGAGATCCGTCACGCACGCGCGCGGCGACGACGAGCGCCCCACCGGGTGCCCGTTTCCCCCGACCACGAGGCGTGCTCCGCCGTCGGGGCCGTCGGACGACGTGACCGACCGGAGGGAGCGTGTGGGCGCATCCACCGACAGGTAGAGCCCGTCGGGCACCTCGCCGTCGACGTCGAACGCGACGGCGTAGGAACGCAGGCCACGGGTCTTCGCGAAGTAGAGGCCGCGATCTGTCAGAGGCGCCCCGGTGGCCAGCACGACGTCGCGCGCCGAGATGAAACCCGCGCTCGTCTCGAGCACGGGATGCGGCACCACGCGCAGCCCGGTGACGCGGATGCCGGTGTGGAGCGTCGCGCCGGCTTCGACCGCCGCCCGGGCGAGGGCGGCCGTGACCGCGTAGGGGTCGATCGCGACCTGATCGTCGAGCGCGACGGCATCGACGACCGGAAAGGGCAGCGTCGGATCGGGCGGCATACGATGCACCGGCAGCCCGGCCTCTCGCGCGGCCTCCATCTCGGCCGCCACCGTTTTCCCACCCGCGGCGGACTGCGCGTAGGAGTACGCGGTGCGGCGTGTGAACGGGACGCCGGCCTCTGTCGCGAACGCCGTGAGCCACTGTGCGCCGTCGCGGTTCGCGTCGACGTATGCGCGCACGAGCGATGCGGGATGATGCGCCCGGAGCGTCGACAGGACGGACCCCTGCAGGAGGGACAGCTTTCCGGTGTTCGATCCCGAGGCCAGATGTGCCACCTCGCCGGCGTCGACCACCGCCACGTCGCGACCGGCCCGCGCCAGCAGCAGCGCCGTCGACAGACCGGTGATCCCCGCGCCGACGATCACGACGTCGGGGCGCCGGCCGTCCCACGGCTGCGACTGGACAGGGTCTGCGGTGCGGGTCCACAACGACGTCATGCCCTCATGCAACGCTGCGTGACTGCCTGCGACAACCGGGTTGACAGCGCCCCGGCGACCCGGCCGGATCGGCCGGGTCCTCAGTCGTCGGCGCCGGCTGCGACCTCGGCCACCTCCGCTGCGGTGAGCGCGCGCCACGGCGAGCCGTCCGGGTCGTCGCCGATCGCGGCGGGGCTGTCACCACTGGTCCACCACTTCGCCTCGAACGGCAGCCCTTCGAACTCGACCCGATCGCCGGCCTCGTAGTCGGCGGCGCCGTCCCACTCGTCGTAGGTGCCCTCCGGGACCGTCGGGATCTCGTAGGGCTTCTCTCCGGGCAGCACCGGCCCGATGAGGGTCCACGGGCTGTCCGCGGCGACCGTCAGCGGGTCGTCCGGCTGGTCGCCCTGCGTCCACCACTTCGCCTCGTAGACGTTCCCGTGCCACACCGTCTTCGTCCCGGCGAGATAGCGGGTGTTCTCGCCCCAGATCGGATAGGGGCTGGTCGCGGGATCGTCGACCGGTGTCGTCGGCTCCGGCGAAGCCGTCGGCGACGGGCTCGCGGTCGTGGTCGCTCGTGCGGCCGGCGCCGAGAAGCCGGCGTCGAGCACACCGGCGAAGGTGAGATCGCCCTGATCGACGCCGCTGCACAGATTGGAGACCACGGAGGTCACGGCGTAGTTGTCGCTGCACGATCGATCGCGGTTGAGCGACCACATCGAGACCCGGCCGAGTCCCTGCGCATGGGCCGACGCGTTCACCGCTTCGGCGTCGGCGAGGGTGAATACCTCAGCGGGGATGTCGTTCTGCCCGATCATCGGCGTCGTGCCGATCTTTGCCCACAGCACCGCATCGGCCTGGGCGTCGTCGGCCTCCGCGTAGAGCGCATCCAGCTGCGCGTGAAGTCCCTCGAGTGCGGAGTCGTTGACGGCGGCCATGGACCGGCCGTCGAGGTCGACGCCGTAGTCCATGGTCATGGCGTTCACCCCCGCCAGGTCGACGCCGGCGGCCAGGAACTGACGCACCTGGTCGATGCCGTCCGCCGTGAGGCCGGTGGGCGACACGGGAAGCGTCAGCCATACCTGCAGGTCTCGCGTCTCCTGCAGCTGCGCGACCGCCTCGGCGCGCCGCTGCGCGGCAGCGGCATCGGCGAGGTCGTCGTTCTCGATGTCGAGGTCGATGACCTCCACGTCGTAGCGGTCGATCGCGGCCGCGTACGCGGCGCGGGTCTGATCAGCGGTGTCGCACGCCGTCGCCAGTTCCACCCCCGCGGCACCGCCGAAGGAGAGGACCACGTCGCCGCCGGCGTCGCGGAGCCGGGCGATCCGGCGGTCGAGGTCGAGGTCGCGCGCCGCCTCGCTCAGCGAGTAGGCACCTCCCCAGCTCGGTTCGCAGGCTTGGCCGCCGGTGGGGGCGGTCAGGAACGCCAGCACGACGCTCGCCTCGCTCTCGTCGGCGGGGTCCCCGAAGTTGTAGGTGGGCGTGAGGGTCACATCGACATAGGCCGCGAACCACGGGTCGTCGAACGACTGCACCACGGCCTGCGCCGCGACCCAGCGCACGCCGAACACGCCGCCCACGGCGACGACCGACACGGCGCCGACGCCGAGCAGCAGGCGCCACAGCGACAGCCGCTTTCCGGCGTGGGGCCCGGACGCCCGACCGCGCAGCGGGCTCATCGCACGACCTCGGGCGTCTGCTCATCCGAGGTCGCCGGCTCCGCGTCCGCCGGCGGCGGTGCGGCCGGCAGCGCGTCCCGCACCGACGCCACCGCGCGATGCGATTCGCCCGAAGCCGGGTAGCCCCGGTACAGCACCTCCCGCCAGTCGACCTCGGCGGCCTCCGACGCCGCGGCCGATGCCTTCGGACGCGCGTCGACCCACATCCAGTCGGTGAGCCCGAGCCAGGTGTCGGCCACCGACGCGCGCAGGCCGATGTTCTCCAGCGTCGCCCACAGCGCCGTCACGGCGTTGAACGCCGCGAACGCCGCCGTGCCCCAGTTCTCCGACTGCGCGTTCCACCACGTGGTGTACACCGAGAAGGCGATGATCGCCCACGGCGCTGCGACGTAGAGCAGCTGCGTGGCGGTGCGGTCCTTCACCTTGGGTGTGCGGGCGAAGGGGATCTTGCGGCCGGTCAGCGCCTGCTCGATCGACTTCAGCACGCCGGCGAGGTTCACCGGCAGCAGGATCAGGTTGAAGCCGTAGATGCGGAAGATGTCGATGCGGCGGTATCCGCAGTACTTCAGATCGCTCGCCTGTGCCAGGAAGTACGGCAGCGCCGCGAAGACCACCAGCGGGCTCAGCAGACGGCTGTCGAAGGGAAGGGTGAGCATGAGGATGAGCCCGAAGCTCGCCCACGCGAGCGAGGCCATGTAGTTGGTGCGCAGCATCCACTCGGCGAGGGAGACCGATCGCCCGGAGCGGTGGCGGGAACGGGCGAATCGCCAGAACTTCGGCAGGATCAGGAGCCCGCCGTTCGCCCACCGCCGGCGCTGCACGACCAGCGATCCGAAGTCCGGCGGCGTGGCGCTGTAGCTCAGCCGCTCGGGGTAGTTCGCCAGCGTCCAGCCGCGGTCGGCGATGTCGATACTCGACTCGGTGTCTTCGATCACGGTGCGGTCCTGCACGTATCGCCTGACCTCGAATCCGTCGACGGTGTCGATCTCGAGGATGTCGTCCAGCGCCTCCATGCGGATGACGGCGTTGGCCCCCACCCAGAACGTCGCGCCGTGCGCGGTCATGCCCTGGTGCAGGATGTGCTGGATGTCGGTCGAGGCGCCCGCGAGCCGTTCGATGCGCGTGGGAGCGCCTCGGAAGGACGAGTACGGCGTCTGCGTGACCGCGACCCGCTCGTTGCCCGGCTGCTCGAGGAAGTAGACCAGACGGATGCAGTAGTCCCGCAGCAGCAGCGAGTCGGCGTCGAGCGTGAGGAGGTAGTCGGCGTTCGGCACGATGAGGTCGGCCGAGGTGGAGCCGGCGACCGGGCGCAGGAGCGTTCCGCCGGGGCCGTGCTCCTCGCGATACCGACCTCCCATCAGGCCGATGTAGGAGTTGAGGTTCATCGCCTTGTTCGGCTCGTGCGACAAAGACGCGTACTGCTTGCGCTCGAAGGTCGTCAGCTCGGCGGTGAAGATCCGCACAAGGCGGCGTCGCATGTCGCGCACGTGCGCCACGGTGGGCGTGTCGCCGTCGGCCGCCGCGAGCGCGAGCGCCTGCGCGGTGAGGTCCAGGTCGGAGGCGAGTTCGCGGAGCACCTGATCGATGAAGAAGGTGTCGACGTGGTCTTCGTGCGGCCAGGTGCCGGCCATGTCGCGGAGCCACTGGGAGGCGAGGTCGTAGTCGGCCACGAGGTGCTCGAGCGCTTCGGCGTCGACGACGGGATCGGGCCCGAGGATCCACCGGTGTTCGAGGGCGAACAGATTCTCGGCGAAGCGCGCTCGCGGCATCTCCAGCGCCGTCGCGATCTCGGCCGCGATCCCCCGGGTCTCCTCGAGCCGTGCGCGGACGGCCGGGTCCGCGGGCGTCGGCGGATCATCCAGCAGCAGCACGACCCGCAGATCGGGATACTCCTGCAGCGCCGCCGACCACATCGTCTTGCGGATGACGCTGGTCTCCTCGGCGTAGGACGGCACCAGAACGGTCATCCCCGAGCCCGCGCGATGGGCGAAGTGACGATCGAGTTCTCCCCGGGGAATACGCGCGTGGTCGCGGAACCGGCCGAACGCGCCCGAGCGTGCCACGAGGTACATCAGCGCGGAGAAGCTGAGGAACGTGACGACGAGACCGTAGAGGATCGCCTCGAGCGTCGCGAGGACCCCCTCGCCGGAGAGGATGCGGGGCACGACCGTGAAGACGAGATATCCGACCCAGGCCGCGATCGTGACGATGATCGCCACACGCCCCCAGATGATCTTCATCTCGCTCGGCGTGCGATGCACCGTGTCCAGCGGTGTGCGGGTGCGCTCGGACCCCCACTGCGCCCGCCGCGACGACGGCTGCCGGTCGATTCTCCCCATGCGTGTTCTCCCCTCGGCGCGGCGGAACACATCCCCGTCGCGCGCCGTCGGCCACGCTAAGCGCGGGCGCCGGGAAGGTTCCGCGATGATGCGAAGACTTGAGGTGCCCTTGGCGGAATATTCGCCGCGCTGGGTCGAACGTCGGGAAATCCTCACGGAGATGGCGGGGTATGCTCCGGGGCATGCCGGCACCCGAGGACGACCGATGACCGACACCCGCACGGCGGTGATCGCCGCCGCCTTGGACCTGTTCGCCGAGCAGGGGTTCGAGGCCACATCGGTGGAGCAGATCGCCCGGGCGGCCGGGGTGTCGCGCTCCACGTTCTTCCGTCAGTTCGGGGGCAAGGACGACGTCGTCTTCGCCGACCACGAACTCCTCCTCGACCGTGCCCGCGCCCGGCTCGACAAGGGTCACGACGATCCGTGGGCGGCCGTATGCGAGGCTTCGCTCGAGGTGTACCGGCACTTCGCCGCCGACCCCGACCTCGCCCGCCGCCGATACGCCGTCGTGCGGGGCGTGCCGGCGCTGCGCGATCGCGAGATCGTCACGGTTTTCCGCTACGAGCGCCTCTTCGACGAGTACCTGCGACGCGCGCTTCCGGGCCTCGACCCGGTCGACGCGGTGGGCTTCGCCGCCGCCGTCACCGCGGTGCACAACCACGTGCTCCGCCGCCTGCTGCGCGGCCCGAAGCGCGTGCCGGCGACCACGCTCGTCCGCGCCCTCGACGGGGTCCGGCGCCGGTACGGTGTGCTCACCGACGAAGACCCGGATGAGACCGGCGACGTGGTCGTGGCGGTGTTCCCGCGGCGGATGCCCGCCGCGGAGGTGACCCGTCGGCTGCGCGGCAAGCTGGGTCCGTGACCCTATCTTGAGACTCAGTGCCGCCTCCGATGACACTCGGTTTCGCTAGACTCCGATGGGGCGAAAGGATTCTCATGAACGACACCTCCCTTCCGGGCGAACGCACGACGCGGTATGACCTCGGCGCGCGGCTCGACACCGACTACTACGCCGTCTTCACCGACATCGACGACGCCGACCGCGCCGCCTGGAACCGCGCGAAGGAGCTCGTCGACGAGGTCGCGCCCCTCATGCGCGACGCGTGGGACACCGCCTCCTACCCCGTCGAGGTCGCGGGCCGGATGGGCGAGCTCGACCTCTTCACCGACGGGATCGACCATCCCGACCTGACGCACCTGTCACCCCTGGGTGCCGGGCTGGTCAACATGGAGGTCTCGCGCGGCGACGGCTCACTCGGCACCGTGCTGGCCGTGCAGGGCGGGCTGGCCCTGCGCACCCTCGCCCTCTTCGGCAGCCCCGAGCAGCAGGCCCGATGGCTGCAGCCCCTCGCCCGAGGAGAGGTGCTCGGGGCGTTCGCGCTGACCGAACCCGACCACGGCTCCGACTCCGTCTCGCTCGAGACCGCCGCCCGCCGTGACGGCGACGGCTGGGTGCTGCGGGGAGCGAAGAAGTGGATCGGAAACGGCGCGTCGGGCGGCATCACCTTCGTGTGGGCCCGCGTCGACGACGAGGGCGCCGCCGACCACGGCACGGTCCGCTGCTTCCTGGTCGAGCAGGACACCCCGGGTTACACCGGCACCGTCATCACCGGCAAGGTGTCGCTGCGCGGCATCCACCAGGCGCACATCGCCCTCGACGACGTGCGCGTGCCGCGGGATGCGGTGCTGCCGGGCTCGCGCTCGTTCAAGGACGCATCGGTCGTGCTGTACTCCACGCGATCGGGCGTCGCCTGGTCGGCGCTCGGCCACGCCACCGCCTGCTATGAGGCAGCCCTGTCGTATTCCCAGCAGCGCATGCAGTTCGGCAAGCCGCTCGCGACCTTCCAGATGGTGCAGGAGCGCCTGGCGCAGATGCTCGAGGAGCTGACGGCGATGCAGCTGTACTGCCGCCATCTCGCCGACCTCGAGACCTCCGGCGGTCTCCGCCCGACGCAGGCCTCCCTCGCGAAGTATCACAACACGCGCGCCGCACGACGGATCGCGTCCACGGCGCGCGACCTCCTGGGCGGCAACGGCATCCTGCTCGAGTACGGCGTCATGCAGCATCTCGCCGACATCGAGGCCATCCACACCTACGAGGGCACCGAGAGCGTGCAGGCGCTGCTCATCGGTCGGGACATCACGGGTCTGAGCGCTTTCGCCTGAGCACCCCGCCTGAGGCCCTTGCCGAGCCGGGCATCGGTGCGCAAGGGGGCAGTTCGGAAGGGCTCGTCTCGCTAGCCTCGACCCCATGGGCCTCTTCCGCCGCGAACCACAGCACGTTCAGCTCGATCCGTCCCTCGCCGAGGAGCAGACCAAGCGCGCTCCCTGGCGGCTCTGGACCGACGGATTCGGGATGCTGGCCACCCGCGCCATCCAGATCATCGTCGTCGTGATCGTCGTCGCCGCCGTGATCTGGGGCATGCGGCAGCTCACGGTCGTCGTCATCCCGCTGATGCTCGCGCTCATCATCGCGTGCGCGTTCTCGCCGGTGATGGGGTGGCTCCGCGCCCGCGGGGTGCCCTCCGTGGTCGCCACCCTGCTCGCGCTGCTGGCGATCGTGCTCATCCTCTCGGGTGTCGGCTGGCTGATCGTGTGGGCGGTGCGCGACCAGTGGGATGAGCTCTACGCCTCGGCGCAGAGCGGCATCACCTCGGTCATCGAGTGGGTGCAGGGGCTGCCGTTCGCTCCCACGCAGGACGACATCGACTCGTGGATCGCCACGGCCACCGATTTCGTCACGAGCGCGCAGTTCGGCTCGGGAGCACTCGCGGGCGTCAGCGCGGTGGCGAACTTCGTCACCGGGTTCGTGCTGCTGGTCGTCATCCTGTTCTTCTTCCTCAAGGACGGACCCCAGATGTGGGAGTTCCTCCTGCGTCCGTTCCGCGGCGACGACTACGTGCGCGCCCGTCGCATCGGCGACAAGACGGTGTCGGTGCTCGGGTCGTACGTGCGGGGCACCGCGACGGTCGCCCTCGTCGACGCCATCGGCATCCTGATCGGTCTGCTGATCCTGCAGGTGCCGTTGGCGATCCCGCTCGCCGTGCTCGTCTTCCTGCTCGCCTTCATCCCCATCGTCGGTGCGACCCTTGCCGGAACCCTCGCCGCGCTCGTCGCACTCGTGGCCAACGGCTGGGTCAACGCCCTCTTCGTCGTCGGCGTCGTCGTGCTCGTCAACCAGCTCGAGGGCAACTTCCTGCAGCCGTTCCTCATGGGACGGTCGATGAAGCTGCACGCCTTCGTCATCCTGGTCGCCCTGACCGTCGGCACGGTGCTCGGCGGAATCGTCGGTGCCGTGCTCGCGGTCCCCATCGCCGCGGCCGTCTGGGGCGTCATCCAGGTGTGGGACGGTCCGCACCGCCCCGCCCGCTGGGCGCGACCGAAGGATCCGGTCGAGGCCTGAGCCCATGACCTACGACATTCCGCAGCCGATGCTGGCGAAGTCGGTGCCGGCGGTGCCCGATCCGGCGAAGACGCCGGGCGGGTTGAGCTTCGAACCGAAGTGGGACGGTTTCCGCGCACTGGTGTCCTTCGACGGCGAGAGCGTCGAGATCGGCAGCCGCGGTGCGAAGCCGCTCACCCGCTACTTCCCCGAGCTGGTCGAGGCCTTCGCGCGCATCCTGCCCGAGCCGTGCCTCATCGACGGCGAGATCGTCGTGCCGCGCGGAGAGCCCGGCGCGCAGCGGCTCGACTGGGAGTCGCTGAGCCAGCGCATCCACCCGGCTGCTTCGCGCGTGACGATGCTCTCGGAGCAGACACCGGCCATGCTGATCGCCTTCGACCTGCTGGCTCGCGGCGACCGCGACCTGCAGGGCGAGCCCTTCTCGACGCGGCGCGCCGAACTCGTCGATCTGCTCGGCGGCGTTCCCCATCCCCTGCATGTGACCCGCACCACCGCCGACGCAGCCGTCGCCGAGCGCTGGCTCGCGGAGTTCGAGGGAGCCGGCCTCGACGGGGTCGTCGCGAAGCCCCTGGCCCAGCCCTACGCGCCGAACAAGCGCACGATGTTCAAGATCAAGCACGCGCGCACGGCCGATGTGGTGACCTTCGGCTACCGCATCCACAAATCCGGCCGGGGTGTCGGCTCGCTGCTGGTGGGCCTGTACGACGATGCCGGGGAGCTGTGGAACGTCGGCGGTGTGGCCGCGTTCAGCAACCAGCGACGCCTCGAGCTGATCGACGAGCTCGAGCCGCTCGTGGCGCGCGACGACGACGGAGCCGCCGTGACGGGCGAGACGGAGAAGTCACGCTTCTCGGGTGGACGTGATGCCGGCTTCGTGCGCCTGCGCCCGGAGCGGGTGCTCGAGGTGCGCTACGACCAGCTCGAGGGTCGCCGCTTCCGCCACACGGTGCAGTTCGCACGGTGGCGCCCCGACCGCGAGCCCGCGTCGTGCACCTACGACCAGCTCGACACGATCAGCGCCTACGACCTCGGCGCGGTCCTGGTCTGAA